>JBGAVB010000288.1:0-4001 GCA_044228345.1 Anaerolineae bacterium
CACGGTGAGCACGGTGCGCGCCTGGCGCAGAGGCATGAGCAGGTGCTCCGTTGCATGATACAATTCCGCGTCTGGCAGCAGCCGGTCAAAGCCGATCCCGGCCATCTGCCCTAACCAAACCGCCATGCGCCACGGTTTGTAACCGAGACGCACCTGCCGCACGCGATGCCCAGCCGGCAGATCAGCCGCGCCCTGCGCCGCGGCCCGATTGTAGAAGAACGCCAGGCGCTCGTCCAACCGCGGCGACAGGTGATCGGCCAGCGCGCGGGCATAACGCCCTAGCCCTGCTTTGCCGTTGACGGCCGCCGAGACGTCCAGGTAGATCATGCGCGTCGCGCCCTCAGCCCCGCGGTGACAAATGGCCTGCGCCAGGCGTCCAACGAGGGTGGAATGATAATAGCCAGGTTCTGTCGGCCGCGGTTGGCAGGCTGGCGACGAATTCGTTGCGCAGTGAGAATCAAACAAGCACCTTTGTAATAGAGGAGAGCACAAATGACCATTGCAATTCCGCCCGCGTACCTCGATTTGCTCGAAACACGGGCGTTTGCCAACCTGGCAACCATCATGGATGACGGCACCCCGCAAGTGACGCCAGTCTGGTTCGATGTTGAGGGCGACTACGTACGCGTCAACTCGGCGCAAGGGCGGGTCAAGGATCGCAATATGCGCGCCCGACCATTTGTGGCGATGACGATCCTCGATCCCAAAAATCCGTACCGTTATCTTCAGGTGCGCGGCCCGGTCGTGGAGATTACCACGCAAGGCGCCGATGATCACATTGATGCATTGGCCAAGAAATACACCGGCGCGAACCGCTACGGTAATCGCCGTCCCCAGGAAGTGCGCGTGACCTATAAGATCAAACCGGAGCACATTCAAGGCATGGGTTGATCGTCTTGACTGCACCGGCGTTACGCATGGCCGTCGAGGCCCCGTGATCGCTGCCAGGCGCTCAAAGTCATCCGATGCGAATTCTTATCACGGCCGACTTACACTACCGGCCAGCCCAAAGGCCCCTTTTCCTCGATTTTGCGCAGCGTGTGAACGAGCGCCGGCCCGATGTCTTCATCCTGGCCGGCGACGTGGGCCATCCGTTGCGGCTTTTTCAACGCGGCCTGCAGCTTTTCCGCGAGCTGGCCTGCCCACGCCTCTTCATTGCCGGTAACCATGATCTCTACCGGGGTGAATTTCACAGCCGCGACCTGTGGCACGTGCAGCTGCCGCACATCGCCCAAATCGAGGGCTTTACCTGGCTGGAAGACCACAACCTGGTCAGCCAGGGCATCGGCGTCTGCGGCACGATGGGCTGGTATGATTACTCGTCCCGCCCCCCCCACCTGCCGTACGTGGCCGACGAATACCGCGCGTTGAAACGGCTGGTCAATCATGACGCCGATTTTGTGGATTGGCCCTGGAGCGATGTCGCCATGGCGCGCTATCTGCAGCGCGGCTTCACGCGGCGCCTGGCTGCGCTGGAGGCCGATCCGGCCGTCCATCAAATTGTGGTCATCACCCATTGGCCCATTTTCGAGGAATCAATGCCCCAACGGCCCCAGAGCGCGTTCTGGAGCCTGCTCAGCGCCTACATGGCGAACTTCACGCTTGGACGCCTGGTGCGTCAATCCCGCAAAGTGACGCATGTCGTCAGCGGTCACATCCACAGGCCAGGTCGCTGGATTATCCCCGGCGCGTACGGCCCCATCGAGTTTGCGATCGTTGGCTCCCGCAGCGATGAGTTGGCGTGGGTTGAACTCAACCTGTGACGCGGCCCGTGCGCTGCGGGAGCCGCTTTCGTTTGATCAGGCCGGCGCCGATTCTTCTTCCGGCGTTTCCGCGGTCTCCTCGTCTGGCTGCGGCGGCAGGCGCCCGTAAAGATAGGTCATCTCCATCAAGTGTCCGCTCAGCTCCGTGCTCAGGTCTTCAGCCTGGTAGCGCCATCCCCAGTTGCCGCTGGCGCGGCCGGGGAAGTTCATGCGCGCCTCGGAGTCAAGGCTAAGCAGGTCTTGCAGCGGCGCCAGCGCCATGTCGGCCACTGAACTCCAGGCCAGGCGGATGAAATCCCACGCAATGTCCTTGCCGCTGCGGCCCAGGTAGCGCCGCGCAAAGTCGCGCTCGGCTGATGTGGAACTGTTGCGATACCAACCGATGCTGGTGTCGTTGTCGTGCGTGCCGGTGTAAGCCACGGTGTTGTGAACATAGTTGTGCGGCAGGAAGGGGTCTTCAGGCCCGGCGCTGAAGGCAAATTGCACGATGCGCATGCCGGGCAGGTCAAAATCATCGCGCAGCGCGCGCACCTCCGGCGTGATGAAGCCCAAGTCTTCGGCAATGATCGGCAGATCGCCCAGGTGAGCGCGCACGGTCTTGAAGAGATCGGCGCCCGGCGCCTTGCGCCATTCCCCATTGACGGCCGTTGTCTCGCCAAACGGCACGGCCCAGTAAGCCTCAAATCCGCGGAAGTGATCAATGCGGATGATGTCCACCAGGCGCAAGGAAGCCTGGATACGGGCCAGCCACCAATCATAGCCGCGCGCCTGCATCACATCCCACCGATAGAGCGGATTGCCCCAGAGCTGGCCGGTCTCGCTGAAGTAGTCAGGCGGTACGCCGGCTACGATTTCGGGCTGACCGTCTTCGTCGAAATAGAAGAGCTCAGGATTGGCCCAGGCATCAGCGCTGTCGTAGGCGACGAAAATGGGAATGTCGCCGATGATGCGGATGCCGCGTTGATTGGCTGCCGCTTTGACTGCGCTCCACTGGCTGAAGAAGACATACTGCAAGAACTTGTGCAGCGCGACGTGTGCGGCGGCCTGCTTGCGCCATGCAGCCAATGCCGCCGGCTGACGGGTAGCAATGTCACGCGCCCAGGTGCTCCAATTGGCCCCGCCGTGCGCATGCTTGACGGCCATGAACAGGGCGTAATCGTCCAGCCAGGCCGCGTGGTCGGCGCACCAGGCGTCGAAGCGGGCGCGGTCAGCCGCCGTGCTGCGCGCCTGGAAATTGACAAAGGCTTTTTCCAGCAAGCCCATCTTCCAGGAAATGACCCAGCCATAGTCAATCGGCTGAAAGCGGAATGCTGGTACATCAGCCAGGTCAGCTGCATCCAGGAGGCCTTCAGTCAACAAGCGATCGAGGCTGATCAGCAGTGGGTTGCCGGCAAAGGCGGAAAAGCACTGATAGGGCGAGTCGCCATAGCCAGTGGGGCCGAGGGGAAAGACCTGCCAGAGCTGTTGGCCGCTCTTGGCCAGGAATTCGATCCATTCATACGCGGCATCCCCCAGGTCGCCGATGCCATAGGGGCCAGGGAATGAGGTGGGATGCAACAAAACGCCACTCGAACGCGGAAATCGCATAAGTTGAACCTCGCTGCGGGTGAAAAATGTATACAAGATGATGTATTCTAGCACAGGAGAAAGCAAAGTCAATCTGGCGCCAGCGTAATCGGCCTGTTGCCCCTTGCGATTCTGGTCAGTTGACAGCTCAAAGGGACTGGTGTAGACTGCTGGCCGTGACAGAGTTACGATGTCACGAGGAGTACTCATTGATGGACGAGTTGTGCTATCTTTCAGCCGCCACCCTGGCGCGTCGCATTCGCAATCACCAGCTTTCCTCTGAAGAGGTCGTACAGGCGCATCTCCAAAGGATCGAGAACGTCAATCCACGCCTGAATGCCGTGGTTCAGTTGGCAAGGGAACAGGCCTTGAAAGACGCGCGTGCGGCTGATGCCGCGCTTGCACACGGGCAGCACTTTGGTGCGCTGCATGGCGTCCCATTTACCGTCAAAGATTGGATTGATGCGGCCGGCTTGCCCTGCACCGGCGGAGACCTCGCGTTCCGTGCACGCGTGCCCGCCGAGGATGCCACGGTCGTGGCGCGCATGCGCCAGGCGGGCGCGCAAAGCTGCTTCCGCAGATCGGGCGTGGGCCAGCGACCGTGCCACCAGATGCCGTTCCTCCCAGGTCACTGTTTTCCCCGCGACTGTGGCGGTCAATGTCACACTGCGC
>JBGAVB010000289.1:0-3996 GCA_044228345.1 Anaerolineae bacterium
GCCATGCGCGTACAAGAAACATAGTCCTTAACTCCTTGTGTCTGATTCAAGCAAAGCGACAAGAAGCGGCCACACGGCGATGAGTGGATTTCCTCAACCATCTGTCAATGGTCGCATACCTTGAGGGCGTCTTTCGGGAGGGAGGTTTCATGGGGTGCGAATGATGCTGGCAGCAAACGGGGAGCTTGCTTCAAATCGTGCGCGCTGCATCATGAGCGGTTTGTACCTGTCGCCCATCTATCTGGAGGCAGGGTGGCGCCGCATGTCAGGCACGCAATGCGCAGGAATGATGCATAAACTTCCTCGTGCAGCTATTTTGACAACTTGCGGGGGGATATGCTAGAATCTTGCTTACGGTTGGACAACGACAACCGTCAGTTTTGTGAATGGTCATCTTAACGAAAGGGGAAACGCACGTTGATGGTTCGCATGAGCATCGTTCGCACGGTCGTCTATCGTGTCCGTGTCACCATCGGTGGCGACATGGTTCTGCGCGCTCGACGTGTGCCCATTGTTAGGTTGACATAACGCTTTGCTGGTGTTATGCTTTTCCAAGCCGTGGGCGAACGTCTCGCTCCACGGCTTTTTGTTTGCTGATGCCTGCGCATCGGCGCTGGCAAGCCGTGGGGTTGGTCCCACGGCTTTTTTATTAGCCTTTTTGCGGGGTGACTTGCCCCATGGACACTGACAACACCGGCTGCCGAGCCACACTGCGCTCAAGCCAATGGCTGTCGTCTACGGTGTGTTTGATTCGAGGAGGAACTATGAGTTTCGAACCAGCTTTGCAGGTAGAAGGCGCCCTGAAGACGTTTGGCAAACAAGGCCACGGTTTTACGCTGCCGTTTGCGAAACGCGCCAACGGTCAGGCCGCAGCTAACGGGCATCAGAACGGGAAACCAAAGCAGACGGTGGCAGTCAACCGCGTGAGCTTCAGCGTCCAAAGAGGGGAGATCTTTGGCGTGCTGGGGCCAAATGGCAGCGGCAAGTCAACCCTGATTCGCTTGATTGCGACCCTGTTGATCCCAGACGGCGGCCAGGTCAAGGTCTTTGGGCATGATGTCGTCAAGGACGCCATGGCGGCCCAGCGTCTCCTCAACCGGGTTTCGGTGGAGGCCAGCTTCTTCAAGAAGCTCTCGCCGATGGAGAATCTACTCTACGGCGCGCGCCTCTACGGGGTGGCGGCCAGTGACGCCCGCGCCCAGGCCAAGAGCATTCTGCTGCGCCTGGGCTTGGAAGAAAAGGCCATCTTCCAGCCGATGGAAGAGATGTCGCGCGGCATGCAGCAGAAGGTGGCGATTGCGCGGGCATTCCTGACGCACCCGATCTTGCTGCTGTTGGATGAGCCGACTACCGGCCTTGACCCTCGTTCCAAGCGGGACGTGCAGGCTTTTGTGCGTGAACTGCGGGATACGCACGACGCCACGATCTTGTTGACCACGCATGATATGATGGAAGCCGATGCGCTGTGCGACCGCATTGCCATCATTGACGGCGGCAACATCGTGGCCCTGGACACGCCGGATCAACTCAAGCAGCGAATTTCGCAGGCTAACGGCCATCTGCCAAGCCTGGAAGAAGTCTTCTTGCAGCTGACCGGCAAGCAGTTGGTGACGGAGGATCAAGTAGCATGATGTCCACCGTATTTTGCAGCGTTTGTTTGTCACCATCACCCTGCGAAGGGGATGTCATTATGAAATTGTGGGGCGCCTGCGCGACCCGCGCAACCCCGACCGATCGCGCAGGCCCGACGCCCTGGCCTTTACCTCTCCCTGTCGCCCCTGGGCCGCTGTCGCCAAGGGAAACGTTGACGATGAGCGTCAATGAGGTCAGCCTCAGCGATGCGGAAAACGAAAGGAGAAATTGACCGTGAAGAATGCACTTTTTGAAGGCGAGCTGATCACCTTGGCCGTGCCCGATCCAGAAAACGACGCGGAGATTGAGGCGCGCTGGACGGAGAATGCCGAGTATCTGCAGATGTTGGGGTTCGAGCCAGCTTATCCGGTGACTTCAGGGCAGATCAGGCAGAAATATGAAGAGTCGCGCAAGCAGGGTGATCGGGAATTCCTGTTCGCCATTCGGACCCGCGCCGATGATCGGTTGGTGGGCTTTGCCAGGCTCTTCTGGGTGGCATGGTCACAGCAGGGGGCTGCGCTGCAATTGGGCATCGGCGATGCGGCCGACCGTGGTCGCGGGTATGGGCGCGAAGCGCTGCGCCTGCTGCTGCATTATGCTTTTGCAGAACTGAACCTGCACCGACTGATGGCGTTGGCGCCAGAGGACAACCTGGCCGCGCGGCGGCTGCTGACACAGGCCGCCTTCAGTCTCGATGTTCGTCAGCGCCGCGCGCTCAATCGTCGTGGCCGGTTCAGCGATCTGCTGCTCTACGGCTTGCTGTCTCATGAGTGGCGCAGCGGTCAGCCTGATGTGGGCGGCGTGGCGCGCACTGTCCCGCCAGCCGGGGATGTGCCGCGGCTGGCCGCGCTGCGCACCGAACGCCTTTTCGAAGGCGACAAGGTGCGCTTAGGCCCCACGACCCCTGAAGTGGTTGCGCCCCTTTTCGCGGCCTGGTCGCGCCAGGCCGAGTATCGGCGCCTGCTGGACGCCGATCCAGTGCGTCCCTGGTTGGGCAATGCGATTAGGGAAGAATTGGTGAAAGATCAAACGCGCGATGCGCAGCGCGCCATTTTGGACGAATACTGGTTCATGATTCATCGCCTGGATGATGATCGCCCGATCGGCTTCATCAGCGTGAACGGCATCCAATGGACGCACGGCAACGGCTGGGTAGCCATCGGGATCGGCGACACCAGTTGTTGGGGGCAAGGCTTCGGCAGCGACGCCATGCGCGTACTGCAGCGCTATGCGTTTACAGAGCTGAATTTGCAGCGGTTGACGCTGAACGTGTTCAACTACAACGCGCGGGGCCTGCGCTCGTATGCCAAGACTGGTTTTGTGGTTGAAGGGATTGGTCGCGAAGCCATGCTGCGCGAAGGCGCGCGCTGGGATCACATCTTCATGGGCATCCTGCGCGATGAATGGCAGATGACTGCACCATAACGAAGACGCACGCGCCGCGACAGGCTCGAGGACGCCACGTCTATACGACGTTGAGCCTCTTGGCAATCAAGACCTCACTCTGTGCAACGAGTGAACGGAATGAGGAGGAATCTTATGAGTACATTAGCTTTTGAAGTAAAGGCCAGCTATGCCTTTATCGAGCGCAATTTCCATATCGTCAAACGCTACTGGGGCTGGGAGTTGGTGTGGCTGGTCTACTCCATCGTCAATTCTCTGTCCGTCAGTTACATTGGGTTTGGCATGGAGAAGCTGGGCGGGCAAGGCATTGACAGCCGCTTCCTGGTCATCTACCTGGCAATCGGCACCCTGGTCTGGCGCTATCTCTCGTCGGTCTTCTACTGGGTGACTGATGTGATCGGCATGGAGCGCTGGGAAGGCACGATCGAGTATACGCTGATGGCGCCGATTCAGCGCATCACCCATATGCTTGGTCAGACGGCCTTTGCCGTGGTCTACAGCCTGGTGCACACGGCCGTCATCCTGGGCGCGACGCTGCTCTTCTTTGACATTCGCTTGCCCAACGCGAACCTGGTGGGCGCCGGCGTGATGTTGATTGCCGGCAGCCTCTCGTTCATCGGCATCAGCATTGTGGGCGCGGTGCTGCCGCTGCTCTTCCCGGAGCGCGGCTCGCAGATGACGCACGTCATTATCGCCTTGCTTCTGCTCGTCTCCGGTGTATACTATCCGGTGGATGTGCTGCCGGCCTGGCTGCAGACCGCGTCGAGGTTCTCGCCGGCCACCTACGTGCTGGACGGCGTACGCGCCACGTTGTTGGATGGCTCAGCCACTCGCAACCTGTGGCCCTACATCTGGCCGCTGCTCGTCATCGGCCTGATCACCATCCCCGCCGGTCTGCGCATCTTCCGCTGGGCGGAACGTTACGCCAAGCGCACGGGTAAGCTGCACCGAAATGGGTAA
>JBGAVB010000028.1:0-13766 GCA_044228345.1 Anaerolineae bacterium
GCTCCGGCAGATAATCGTCTGCGCCCAGGGCCAGGCAGGCTTCCACGCCCTCGGTGGTTTGTCCGGACGTTAGCATGAGCACAATGATGCTGCTCAGTTCTTCGTCAACCTTGAGCTGTTTGATGACATACGCGCTGGTCACGTCTGGCAGATTGATCTGCAGAAGCATCAGCTCTGGCTTCTCGGCTTTGGCTAAGGCCAGTCCGTGCTGCCCTGATTCGGCCAGCAGCGCGCCATAGCCAAGCGCCTCCAAGCGGCGCGCCAACGTGGCGCGCCGCAGCGGACTATCATCAATGACTAACACTCGTGCAGATTGGATTGGCACGCGTCAGCGTCTCCTTTTAGCTTTTCTCTCGCCGCCCGCTATGATGCGGACGCAGCCGCGTCTGATGACGTCGGCGCTGCGCGCTTGACAACAAAGATGTTGCGATTACGATCATCAATGCGCTCATATAGGAACTTGTCGGTGCCCTGGATGGCCAGGTAGACGCCGAGACCGCCGATATCTCGACGTTCCAACGGCGAATCCAGGTTGTCTGGTGTTGGGTGCAGCAACGGGTCGAAGGGCACCGCCGTATCTTCCAGGATGATGGTTAACGAGTCGTCATGCACATGGGCGCTGACTTCGATCTCACCGGACATCTGGGATCGCTCATAGCCGTAGTTGATGATGTTCGTGGCAATTTCGTCTACCGCGAGACGCAGTCGGTAGCCCACACGTTTGTCAATGTTGGCCAGCGCGCATGCCTCGGTCACATAATCTCGAATCAGCTTCAGGGAAGGGAGGGCCCCCGGTACTTTCAAAGGCTGCATGGATTTTCTCCTGCGCAAAGGTAAAATTGCTCGCTGGACGAAGGTACAGTCGCATTCAGCGCCCACGTCCACGACCCCAATCACCTATTCGGCTGGTTAGTCAGGCGCAAGCGCCAGGCCTGACCAATCTCGAAGATCAGGGGAGAAACCCGGGTCTCTTTTGAAACCCGGGTTCTCAGCAGTCAGCTAGAAGGCCTCGATCACAGCCGCATCGTACGTATCCACAATGATGCAGCTTTGATCGAAACCGGTCATTTCGATAGTCTCCTGGACCGATTCCTGGGGTGCTACCAGGTAGAGATCAACGTGCGCCCCCATTTTCTGACGGGCAAACACCAGAACTCGTAGGCCCGCGCTGGACATGTAAGTCAACTCCTGCAAGAGCAGGACCAGACGCCGCGGGTTCAAGGCTGCGGCTGCTTCAACTGCATTCTTGAAGTCACCCGCGACGCTGCCGTCAAGTTCACCCACCAGGGTAACCTGGGCAATACCATTGTTGATGCTGTTTGAAACCGAAAAAGCCATTGTTCTTCTCCATTCTTATCGTTTCGTCCCTGAACTGTACTCTTTGATCGCAGTTCAGCCTCGGACAGGCGCCCGGTTCTTCCTGAGCCCGGGTTCATGAAAGTTCTTGGTCGTTAGCGACCCACGATGATCACAACTGAGCGTGGTCCTACCAGGATGCCAGTCTGGTCATCCAGTCGCGGCTCGTGGCCTGGCTCCCACACATCGGCTGGCGACTCAACGCCCGTGTTGGCAAACACATGCCAGTGCATGCCATCAGGCAGTCGGGGCAGCTCAAAGTGATGCCCGTCCCAGTGCATGTTCAGCGCCATATAGATAAAGTCATCCGCGGCCTGACCGCCCTGCGCATAGCGGCCGTTCAGCATGAAGGCCAAGGTGCGGTTGCTGTCGGACCAATCCGCATTCCAGGCCTGCGTGCCGTGCCAGGTGATATCGGCATAACCGGTGCCCAGGTAATCCTGGTTGCGCAGGTGCCAGCGGTTGCGCAGAATGGGGTGCGCATGCCGAAACGCAATCATCTGACTGAAAAAGCGCAGCTGCGCGCTGTTCTGCTGCACCAGGTTCCAATCGAACCAGTTGGTTTCGTTATCCTGACGATACGTGTTGTTGTTGCCATTCTGTGTGCGGGCCACTTCGTCGCCCATGAGGATCATGGGCACGCCCTGGCTCATCATCAGAATGGCGGCAAAATTCTTCATCTGACGGCGGCGCAGGTTGTTGATTCCTTCATCGTCCGTTGGGCCTTCCCATCCGCAGTTCCAACTATCATTGTCGTTGGCGCCGTCTCGATTCTCTTCGCCATTGGCCCAATTGTGCTTTTCGTTGTAAGACACCAGGTCGTTCAAGGTGAAGCCATCGTGCGCGGTGATGAAGTTGATCGAGGCCGTAGGGCCACGCGAGAGATACAGGTCAGGCGAGCCTTGCACCCGCTGCGAGATGGCGCCTACCAATCCTGCCTCGCCCTTGACGAACTTGCGCACATCGTCGCGGAACTTGCCGTTCCATTCGGCCCAGCGTCCATAGGCAGGAAACGAACCAACCTGGTAAAGCCCGCCCGCGTCCCAGGCTTCCGCAATCAGCTTGCACTTCGCCAAAATGGGGTCATAGGCCAGCGTTTCCAGGAGCGGGGGATTGGACAATGGCGCGCCCGAAGGCGCACGTCCGAGCACGGCCGCAAGGTCGAAACGGAAGCCATCAATGTGATACTCAGCCGCCCAGTAGCGCAGGCAGTCCAGCACCATGTTGCGTACGACCGGGTTGTTGCAGTTGAGCGTGTTGCCGGTGCCGGTAAAGTTAAAGTAATAGCCTTCTGGCGTGAGCATGTAATAGGTCTTGTTGTCAATGCCGCGGAACGAAATGGAAGGTCCGTTTTCGTTGCCTTCGGCCGTATGATTGAAGACCACATCCAGCATCACCTCGATGCCATGACGATGAAACTCTTTAACCAGCGCCTTGAACTCATCAACCTGCATGCCCATCTTACCGGTAGCCGCATAGGCGGACTTGGGCGCAAAGAAGCCGACGGTGCTGTAACCCCAGTAGTTGCCTACGCGCAGTTCACCGGTCTGAGGATCTGCACTGCTGCCTTCGAACTCATCGAACTCATAAATGGGTAGGAATTCAACGCAGTTTACGCCCAATTCCTTGAGATAGGGAATCTTCTGGCGAATGCCCGCGAACGTGCCAGGAAACTTCGCCCCGGATGAGGGATGACGGGTGAATCCACGTACGTGCATTTCATAGATTACCAGGTTCTCGGTGGGAATCTCGAGCGGGCGGTCGTTGTCCCAGTCGAAGTCGTCAAAAACCAGGCGGCCGCGATAGCGGTAGATGTCGTCCCAATTCGGGGGCGTGCCCCACACATCACGACCACCAATCGCCTTGGCGTAGGGATCGAGCAAAATCTTGGACTTATCGAACCAATGTCCATTGGGCGGATCGAATGGCCCCTCCATGCGATAGCCATACTCGATGTTTTCGTAATCAAGGCCGAACACGATCATCGCATAGACGTTGCCAATGCGGAACTCATCAAAAAATGGAATTTCAACCAGCGGCCGGGAAGCCCCCTTTTCAAACAGCACCAGGGTGCAATTGGTGGCATGGCTGGAAAAAACAGAGAAATTGACTCCGCCTGGCACAAGGGTGGCCCCAAAGGGGAAAGCCTTGCCGGTGCGCAGTTTGTAGCCTTGATGTTCGTGGGTCGGGTATGCATCAACTCGGTCCATAGATAACTCCTTGTAAACGGCTACGCAAGGGCTGCGATGCCTTCGGCCAATGTATCGAAGTGGGCAAAGAAGTCGAGGAAACCGGTCATTTCCATGGTGTCTTTGATTTCTTCCACCAGCCCAACCAGGACGACATGACCGCCATGCCCCACCACATTGCGGTAGGTTGCCAGCAGCATGCGCAAACCAGCGCTTGACATGTAGGGCACGTGACTCATGTCCAGGACAAGCCGCGGATTGGATTCGGCCGCCGCCATGATCTGCGCCTGCACCTGGGGCGCGGTATTGCCGTCCACTTCGCCATTTATGTCAATAATTTGAATAGACTTCTCGCTCTGAACGTTTATTTCCATGAACGTAATTCCTTTCCTAAGCCTCCCGGCGACGCAATCGCGCGGATTGCGCCGCCGGGCTGTCGAGCCAGGCGGAGCTGAGAGGCGATGATCCTCGTGGGAAAAGAAGCATCGCCGTCAGCGCCGCGCTCTTTCCGGTCACTTCGTTGGCTGCACCGTCACGCGCACGCGCAGGCGATCTTTCGATTCCGGCAGCTTGACTGTCAGTCCTTGGGCATCGAAATCGCTGTATGGCTCGTCATCAATCCACACTTCGCTGATGGTGATGCTGTTGGGGGGCAGGATGTCGGGCGAGACGCGCAGGATGTTGTCCTTGAAGCCGCCAGGCAGCGGCTTGAAGTACAGCGTCAGCGGCTGCTTGGTGATGAGCAGATTGGTATAGACCTGGGCCAGGTAGCACAGCTCGAACGAGTGATACCCGCTCATCGAATGGCTGCCCTTGAGGCGCTCGGTGCCCATCAGGTAGGGCACACCGCTGGCCAGCACGTTGAAGTAGACCGCGCCATCGTCATGGTCAAGGAAGAAGGCGTTGTAGAAGGCCGATGATTCACGCGCAATGCGCAAGTATTCCTCGTCGCCCAGCACGCCATGCAGAATCAAGTAGGCCAGGATGCCCTGCTCCTGCTGCCACCAGGCCTTGCGATCATGGAAAGCAAAGCGGTGCAGGTCTTCGCCAGGCGCCCGGTTGCGTTCCATCACATCATACCAACCGCCGCGCTGCTGATCGCCGCCGACGGACGGCATGATGGCCGCAATTTTGCGAGCAAAGGCTTCATACTCTGGCTTGGGCGCTGAGCCGTACATGCGCAGCAAGTTCCAGGCGATCTTGAGGTTGTGCCCAACAACGCCGCGGTTCTGCTGCCACATGTGCGTGGAGTCGTGCGACCAATCTTCGTAGAACTTCTCCTGCACGAAGGGGCTGTGATCGTAGTCCGGGAAGTGAGCGGTAATGGTGTCGAAAGTGTATTCGAGCATCTTGCCATAGCGCTCTTCGCCCGTTGCCAGCCACAGGTTGATCAGATAGGCCGGCGCATGATCGCCCACCGAGTTCCAGTTCTTCTTACCACGGTTGGGGCCTAGCGCCTCGCTGCGCGCATCCAGCGTGATGGGATCGAGATGGGAGAAATAGCCGCCCTTCTCACGATCCAGGAAGAAGCGATCGAACAGGTCAACGGTCAGCTCGGCGTCACGCAGGATGCGCGGATCACCCGTCACGCGATAGGTCTGGATGGGGCCAGCCAGCGCGTAGATTTGCTCGTACGCGGGGATGGCGTCGAAGTCGTCGCCGAATTCGGAGGCAAAGACCTTCTTCTCGCGGCGTCCTTCTACGTCAATGCCGTGATACCAGTAGACGATGTTCTCATCGCGGTCGTAAAAGCGCATATGGTCGCGCAGGTATTCCGTGCCGCGCTCTGCGCCTTCCAGGAAGCGATCGTTGCCGGTCAGCATGTAGGCCGTGGCAAAACCGTAGACCAGGCGAGAGATCGTGTCTGTTTCCTGGCGATAGCGGTCGGCCGCCTTTTCGCCGGTCAGGGTGATGTTCGTGCGGTAGTCCTTGTAGTCAATCGGCGCATCGCCAAACTGCGCGCGCGCATAGAACTTGCCTAGCTCCCCAATCTGATGCACCCACCAGTCCTGGCGCTCGAAAACGAATTCACCCACCCGCCGGCCGGGGAAGACGAGAAACTGAGCTTCGATGACATAGCCGTCGCCCTGGGGATAGTAGATGCCATAGGTGAAAACATGGCGGTCGGGCACCAGCATGTCGCGCATCTGCCCTGTGCAATCCTGGTAGGGATCGCCCAAGTTGCGCGTGAGCAAGGCATAGGTGTTGCTCTTCAGCTTGATGTCATAGGTGACGCCGCCGCTGGTGCGCACCGTGTAGGTGTCCGATGCGCGGTCGTACTGGGTCACATAGCCGGCAATGGTGTCTGAGAAGGTAAACTTCAACTTATCCATCTGTCACTCTCCTGTGATTCGATTTGCTGTGTATGGCGCTGTCAGGCCGTAGGCGCTAACCTACGGTGAGCGTGCGTTTGGTTGTGGTCGTTGATGCCACGTTATTCAGTATCGGCCAGCTGTTTGTGATGAAACTGATCCAAAGGGCTAGGAACGATGTATAGCAGGGGAACCAGAACAAACAACAGCTTGGCCACGTTCAGGTTGAGAAACGAAACCAAAAGGGCGACCAGGTAGACAATCGGCGCCATCAGTTGACGTCGGTTGACGAACGCAATCAAGTCGCCATCCAACTCGGCTGGCACCAACCGCCGGCGTTCTGTGGCGTAACGCCAGGTCAGATTAAGAGATACGCCGGCGCCAATCAACATCAAGGCATAAAACACCAGGGCTAGTTCATCGTCGGGGTAACGAATGATCAGAGCGGCCGCAAACGGCATGGAAGCAACAAACATCAGAAAGAGTATGTTCATCCAAAGGAGCCAGCGGTCGTGGCGCCTGATGTGTAGGAACATGTTGTGATGCCCTACCCAGTAGATGCCCAAGACGGCGAAACTAACGACATGAGCCAGGAACTTCGGTAGGACTTCTGGCACCGCCGAAATCAGGCCGCCGGTGACATGGTCTGGCACCTTGACTTCGAGCACGAGCAGCGTGATGGCGATCGAGAAGACGCCGTCGCTGAAGGAGCCAATGCGCTCGTTGCCAGGCGCACTGTGATGTTTGGTCACATGTTTGCGCGGCGCCTCGTGCTCTGTGTTGCTCATCTGTGTATCGGTCATCGTCTCTGGTTACTCTCGATCTACCGAACAAGCGCCCGGCGCGTTGCCGTGCGGACGCAAGACCCGTCCTTAGCCTGGGAACGGCGCCGGGTTGGGGTCGTCAACGTACCCCTGCGTAATTTCGACAATGTTGCCTTCTGGATCGGCCACCCAAACGGTGCGCCAACCCGGAATGAAGGCATCGAAGTCAAATGGCCCCAACGTAATTCGCGCGGCGTCGCCCATCTCGGCCAGTTTGGCATCCACATTCTCTACCTTGAACGCAATATGGCGCCAGGTTGGAAACCACGGCCCATCCGTTTCGTTGGGCGGCAGGGGCGACGTTTCTTTGGCCTGGAACAACTCCAAATAGGCGTCGCCAGCCTTCAGGAAGATGATCTGCGTGTCGCCGACGGGAAGGACGCGCCCGCGCGTAAAGCCAAAGTAGCGGCTGTAGAATCGCTCAATGGCAGCCATATCTTGACAGGCAATAGCCATGTGATGGAACATTGTTTCTCCCTTTTTCACGTGTCTGAGAGTCACGACGCGTTAGCGCGCCGCCAGCATGTCAATGATCTGGCGCGCAAACAGGTGGCAATGACCGCCGGTGCGCCCCGTCACCAGATCGCCATCCACCACCACGTCCTGGTCGGTATAGAGGGCGCCCATGTTCACCGCATCGCCATGCAGGTTGTTATGCACCACGACCGGTCGTCCACGCACCAGCTCTGGCACGGGCGCCAGCAGCCACATGCCGTGACAGATAATGCCCTTGATAATGCTCTTTTCGGCAAACGCGCGTTGGATGAAGACCGTGGCCGGCGGCAGCTTGTTGACATCTTCCGTGTAGCGCAAGCGATCCGACACCATGCCTGAGGGCACGATGATGGCATCGTAACTGCGCAGTTCGTCATCGCTCATGTTCTCAAAGCTCTCGAAGCAGACAAAGGGCGCTCGATACTCGTGACCGAGGAAGGTGAGCGACGGCTGACCCCACAAACGACTGAGAAAATGCAGTTCTATACCATCTTCAGGAAAACGATGCTCATAATAGAAGATTTCTTTTTCGTAAAAGTCGCCTTCGATCAAGACGCCAATTTTCTTGCCTTGTAAACCCATACCTACCTCTTTTTCTGGACTTCCGAAGCCAACGAGGCTTCGGAAGTCTATCCTTGTTCGCCGCAGCCTGACGTCAGGCGACTGAACCATCCGGATACTGAGTCATGCCGGCAAAATGGATCATGATCTTGCCATCACGCAGCACCCAACTGTCGGCGAAACGCATGTCGGCTTTCTGACCGCCCGCCGTCATCTGGATCGCTTCGACGATCATCAGCGTTTGCGGATTCTCGGTCTCGGCCCAGAACGCGATATCGCTCTCCAGACCCTCGATGCCCAGGATGCCCTGCATGTGCTCACGCAGCTGCTCTTTGTCGCGGTAGTAGAGCGGTGTTTTCATGAAGCTGCTGATCAGCAGGCAGTCATCGGTATACTGATCGAGCAAGGCGTCAATGTTCTTGTCCAGGATCAGTTGAATATGTTCGCGATACATACGGCCCAGAGCGGTGTCCGGCACGTTCTTCATAAAAGGTTCCTCCAAAAATTGTGCTGACGGCCATGCCGATGGCTGGCGCGTGGCTCAGGCGCTCAGGATCATGTCGGCCGCTTTTTCGCCGATCAAGAAACAGGGTGCAACCGTGTTGCCGCTCGTGACGGTGGGCATGACCGAAGCATCAGCTACGCGCAGTCCCTGCACACCGTAGACGCGCAGCGACGGATCAACGACGGCGCGTGCATCGTAGCCGATCTTGCAGGTGCCGGCCGGGTGCCACAGGGTCGAGCTTTGCGCCCGAATAAAAGCCTCCAGGTCAGCGTCCGGGCCAGGTACGATTTCGCCGCCGTTCAAGCCGGCAAAGGCCTTCGTGTTGGCAATCTCGCGCGCCAGCTTGACCGCAGCCACCAGCACCTGCACATCTGCATCCTGCTGCAGATAGTTGGGGTTGATGGATGGCGCATCGAGCGGATTGGCTGAGCGCAGCCGCACCTCGCCAATGCTGTACGGCTGCACCAGGATCGGCAGGAAGATGCTGGCCGGAACGCCAAAATTCAACGCCGACGACAGCGCCTTGGGCACCGCCGGGGTGTAGTTCATCTGCAGATCGGGCGGCGCGGCGTCCATTCCCGCGCGGGTGCGCACAAACAGCACATTGCCGGTCAGCAAGTCGGGCTGAGGCAGCTCTACCAGCGAGCGAAAAACCACCGGCAGCTGCACGTGATCCTGCAAATTCTGCCCGACGCCGGGTAGATCAACCAGCACGTTCAGGCCAAGCGCTCGCAGATGATCGGCCGGGCCAATCCCAGAAAGCAGCAGCAGCTTGGGCGACAGGAAAGCGCCGGCGCTCAGAATGACCTCGCGTTCGGCTTCCACCTGCACGGTTTGACCCTGGCGCACATATTCCACACCGCTGGCGCGCGTGCCGCTGAAGAGGACGCGCGTGACTTCGGCTTCGGTCTGCACCGTCAGGTTGGGCCGCTTCATGGCAGGCGCCAGGTACGCCGTGGCCGCGCTGGCGCGATTGCCCTGCTCGTCCACATGGAACTGCAAGTAACCAGCCCCATTCTCCTGGCGCGCGCCGTTGTTGTCCCAGTTCGGGCCGTCATAGCCCAGTTCGGTCGCGCCGATCTGGAAGGGTTCCGAGCGCATCGCGGGGTCAGGGCAGTCACGAACCTTGAGCGGACCGCCTACGCCGTGATATTCGGATGCGCCGCCCTCGTAATCCTCGATGCGTTTGTAATAGGGCAGCACATCATCGAAACTCCAGCCATCCGCGCCCATCGCGTTCCACTGATCGTAGTTGCGGCGATTACCGCGCACATACATCATGGCGTTGATCGAGGTGCCGCCGCCAATCACCCGACCCTGGTTGATGATGATTTGGCGCCCGCCCATGCCCTTCTGCGTCTCGGTGGCGAACTTCCAATCATAATCGGATCCCCACAGCGGAACGAACCCGCCCAGTTCATGAATGCCAGGATGGGCATCCACGGCGCCTGCTTCCAGAATCAGAATCTTCAGGGCCGGATTGGCGCTCAGCCGATTGGCAATCACGCACCCACTAGCCCCAGCGCCTACTATGATGTAATCGTATTTTTCTGTTGCCATTTATCAATACTCCTTGAAACGGTTCGCCTGGGCGCCAATCCCGTGACGGGCGCCCAAACAACGGCGACTCGCAGCGGGTGGCTCACCCCATCGGCGGGATGATGCCTAGCTGCTGCATCAAACCCATGGTATCCTCGCTCACCCAGTCCTCGACAATCTTGCCGCCCACCACGCGCACCACACTGATACCCTTGACGCTGACGGCCTTGCCTGTGGGCGGAATGCCGAACAGGTTCTCGGTGTGCGTGCCCTGCATATGCCAGCGCACCGCGGCCTTTTCACCCGAGCCAAACGCATCTTCAACCGTCATGCGCATGTCAGGGAACCCGCCGCGAAACGCGCCCAGGAAACCCTGCACAGCCGCCCGCGGCGTGACCGGCGTCGGGCTGCTGGGGTGGTACATCACCACATCGTCAGCAAGAATTTCATCAGCGACACTGGCGTCGCCCTTGCCAAGCAACTCCTCAAAGAAACGGCGACCAATCGTAACGGCATCAGACATGATACTTTCTCCTTTGATCAAATGTAAGAACGTGTGAATCGTTTTCGGTTACGAAATTGACGAATTGCGCTGCGGTTCAACCGGCCTGGGCACGCGCCAGCGCCCGTTCGGCCAGGATCGCGGCCAGGTGAACACGATACTCACCCGACGCGTACAAATCAGTACGGCCCTTCAAGCCGGCCATGCCCTGGCTGATTGCGGCCGTGAACGCGGCCGCGCTCGCGTTTTTGCCTTGGAGCGCGTCTTCGGCTTGATACAGGCGCTGAGGATGCGCCTCGCTGCCGGTCAGGCCCAGTCTGCAGCTCACAACCGCGCCGCCTTCCCGCAGCACCAGGCTGGCGGCCACACCCACGATCGGATAGCCGTTAGCCGGGTTCTTGAATTTCTCATATGCGCTGCGGTGCCCGATCTTCTGCAGCGGAATATGCACCGCCGTGATCACTTCATCGCTATCGAGCACGGTGCGGAACGAACCGACAAAGAACTGATCGGCCGGAATGTTACGTGGCCCATGCGCGCCCTGGGTCAAGATGGCCGCATCGAGCGCCAGCAGCGCGGCCGGCAAATCCGCGGCCGGATCGCCATAAGCCAGGTTGCCGCCGATAGTTGACGCGTTGCGCACCTGCATGTCGCCGATGCTGTCCGCCGCCTCGGCCAGGGCCGTGGCGTGCGCACGAACCTCAGGATGCAGCGCAATATCGGTGCATGTGGTCATGGCCCCAATCTGCAGGGTATCGGGGTTGCTGACGGTTGTGATCCCGCGCAAGCCGCGCACCGCGCGCAGGTCAATCAGCATCGGCGGCGCTGCATGGCGTAATTTCATCTGGGTCAACAAATCATGCCCACCGGCCAGGACCCTGGCTCCGTGGTGCGCCTGCAGTAAAGCAATGACCTCCTCCAGGTTGGAGGGAGCTGCGTAATCAAAAGAAGCTGGAATCATACGTTTATGCTCCTGCTGCAACGGGTAAGAGTGGGCGTCCGACGCCGTTCTCCCCAGTCTTTAGACCTTGATGCGGAATGCTCATGCCCGTCGCTGACTGCCGGCGGCCTGGGCGTCACGCATCGCGCGCCAGACTTTCTCCGGTGTGAACGGCATTTCCAGATGTTGAATCCCCAGGTCGGCCAGGGCATTAACCACAGCATTGCCCACGGCCGCCGCGGCGCCGACTGTGCCGATCTCGCCGGCGCCCTTGGCGCCCAAATCGGTGTGCGGCGTTGGCGTCACCATGCTGCCAACCTCGAAATTAGGCAGCTGCGTTGCACGCGGCAGCGGGTATTCCGTCAGGTTCGACGTCAACAACTGGCCTTCATTGGTGTACACGGCCTGCTCAAACAGCGCCTGACCCAAGCCGTGCGTGATGCCGCCGTGAACCTGGCCGTCGAGCACCATGGCGTTGCCCATCGTACCCACGTCATGCACACTGAAGAAGCGCGTCACCTCGACCTGACCGGTCTGCTCGTCAATCTCCACCTCGGCCACCTGCGCGCCGTAGGGGAAGTTGAAGCCGGGCGGATCGAGGAAGGTGGTCACTTCCAGGTTCGGATCCATGCCTGGCGGCATGTCCCAACCGTACCACAACGCCAGCGCAATCTCTTGCAGGGTCTGCTTCTTCTCCGGGTTGCCCTTGGGATAAGCCTTGCCATCCTCGTAGACAACTTCGGCTTCGGGCACCTTGAACATGTGGGCGGCCATCTTGATGACCTTGTCTCTGATTTCTTTGGCCGCCTTCATGGTCGCCGCGCCGCCAACGCTGAAGGAGCGACTGCCGTAGCTGCCCTGTCCAAACGGAGCGCGCTTGGTGTCAGAGTGCAGGATTTCGATCTGGCTGATGTCAATGCCCAGCACTTCGCCCACGATCTGGGCAAAGGTGGTCTCATGCGCCTGCCCATGCGGCTTGGAGCCGATGATGACGCTCACCTCGCCGGTGGGGTGCACCTTGATGTTCGCGCTTTCCCAGGTTCCGCCCAACATGCCTTCCTTCGCCATGCGTGACGAAGGGCCAACGCCGCTGACCGCAATGAAGGGCGCCATGCCAATGCCGTAGCGCTTGCCGCGCTGCCGGGCGTCCTGACGCCGGGCAGCCGAGTCCGCATAATTGGCCATGGTCAGCACCTTTTCCAGCGACGTGGGATAGTCGCCCGAATCGTACATCCAGCCCATGCGGTTGTCGAAAGGCAGCTGATTGGCCTGGATGAGGTTCTTGCGTCGCACCTCGGCCGGATCCATGCCAATCTCCTGGGCAAAGCGGTCAATCAGGCGTTCGATCATGAAAGTCGTCTCTGCGCGGCCTGATCCACGCTGCGCGCCGAGCGAAACGACGTTGGTGAACACGGCGTACACTTCACAGAACGGGTTGGGAATATCATAGACGCTGGTCACATTGCGCCCGACCATGGCCGTGGCGACGCCGGGGCCAATGGTGGACGGATAGGCGCCCAGGTTGGCATAGCTGGTGCAGCGCAGCCCTGTGATCTTGCCATCACGCGTGCCGGCCAGGGTGGCGTACATCTTCTGATCGCGGCCTTGCACCGTGGAGCGCATCAGTCCGCTGCGCGTATCAACCCATTTGATGGGACGTCCCAGCTCACGCGCCAGGTAGAGCACCAGCGGCATGTCAGCGTAGACATAGCCCTTGGTGCCAAAGCTGCCGCCGATCTGCGGCGCAATGACGCGCACCTTGTTGAACGGCACGCCCAGAATCATCAGCGCCAGCAAGAGGCGATGATCGTGCGGCGACTGCGTCGAGGCGCGCAGCGTGAATTCGCCGGTTCCCGGATCATATTCGCCGATCGCAGCGCGTGGTTCAATGGGGCTGTTGATGGTGCGCTGGTTGCGAATGGAAAGCGAAACCTTGACTTCCGCTTCGGCGATGGCGCGCTCGGCCGCCTCTTTGTTGCCATACGGAATGTAGGCGTTCAGGTTGTTCGCCACTTCGTCGTGCAACTGCGGCGCGCCCGGTTTCAACGCTTCTTCAGCATCCACCACGACTGGCAGTGGGTGGTAGTCCACCTTGATGGCAGAGAGCGCATCATAAGCCTGGTAGCGTGTTTCGGCCACCACGGCCGCCACCGGGTCGCCGGTATAGCGCACACGATCAGTGGCGAGAACATTGCCGGCGCCGGGCACGCCAAAGGGATGTGAGGGGAAGTGGCTTTCCACGCCGCCCGGAATCCACACGCAGGGCAGAGGCATCATCTTGTTCTCGATGTCAGCCCCGGTCAACACGCGCACCACGCCGGGCATCTTCAGCGCGGCGCTGGTGTCAATGCTCTTGATGCGCGCATGCGCATACTCGCTGCGCAGAATGGCCATATGGAGCATGCCGGGCAACGTGAGGTCCGCGGTGAATTTGGCCTCGCCGCGCAGCATCTCCGGATCTTCCTTGCGTTTGAGGCGTGCGCCCAGGGTCTTGCCCGTGCGCGGCGCAGCCTTTTCGGCGTCGGCCGGCTTGGCTGCCGGCG
>JBGAVB010000290.1:0-3961 GCA_044228345.1 Anaerolineae bacterium
GCAGCCGGCACGGAGGCTGCGGGCATATCGTGTCGAGGCCCGGCCCCTGCGTCTGCAACACGGCGCTTGGGTCGGGCCGTTCCTAATCCTTCTTGGTGATCCAACTCCCCATGAGCCTGCCTACTTCGGCGGTCAAGCCGCTGACGTGCCGATACTGACCGTCGCTGAGCAGCTGCATCTGGTGGCACAAGAGGAGCGTCTTGCGCAGCCCGGCCAGCGCTCTGTCGGCCAGCACCAGGTGGCGCTGGCGGTTGAGCGGGTCGAGGCCGGCGGCGACGAGGGTGTCCTGCAAGGCGAAGGCCCCAACGCATCCCTGCGAGAGAGGAGTTCAACCGTCCCTACGGGACGGACACGGATGGCGCGATCATGGATGACCGGCTCAGGTCAGGGTGTCCCTACGGGACACGCCCCCATCCCACGACGATAGCCGCATCACTCACGAGCAGCGTTTACGGCCCTTGCTTGTAGCTGTCAGTCGCCCGACTTGCCCCCAATGTGAAATGCACCCGATACGTAGCATGAATTTGGCAGCTGAAAAATTTATCCTTATAATAAGGATAAATTTCGAAGAAAGCAGATGTTATGAACGGACAATTGGCCGATACGATCCAACTGAAAATCGCTGATGGTCTTGCTGCCGTCCCGCCGCCACTCACTCGTCGCGATGTATATCTTCCTGCCATTCCTGGCAAAGCCCTGGCCGTGATTGGGATGCGCCGCGCGGGCAAGACCTATTTTCTATGGCAGTGCCTGGCAGACAGGCTGGCGGCGGGAGATCCGCGTTCAACCCTGCTCTATGTCAATTTCGAAGATGAACGGCTGGCTGAGATGCAGGCAGGCGATCTGCAACACCTACTCGAAGGCTACTATCGCCTGCATCCGGAATGGCGCGATCAGCGCCGGGTGACTTTCTTTTTTGACGAGATCCAGGTTGTGCCAGGTTGGGAAACCTTCGTCCGTCGCCTGCTCGATAGTGAACAGATTGACCTCTTTGTCTCTGGCTCGTCGGCTCGACTGCTCAGTCGCGAAGTTGCCAGCAGCATGCGCGGCCGCGCCCTGGAAGTCTTGGTGCATCCATTTAGTTTGCGTGAGGCGCTTCGCCATGCGGACGTTGAACCGAACCGGCCGCTCGTTGCGTTGCCGAAGGCTGGCCGCTCTGCGCTGGAAAAAGCATTGCGCGACTATCTTGGGCGAGGCGGCTTTCCGGAGGCGCAAGGCGCGGTTGAGCGCGATCGCGGTGCTCTCCTGCGCAGCTATGTAGATGTGGCGCTGTTGCGCGATGTGATCGAACGCCATCAGGTCTCCAATCCCACGGCGCTGCGGTGGCTGCTACGCCACTTGCTGAGCAACCCCGCGGCGCCCTTCAGCGTGCAGAAGTTTTATGATGCGCTGCGCTCGCAGGGAATCGCGGCCGCCAAGGACACAGTACATGCCTACCTGACCCATCTCGAAGATGCGTTTCTCATACGCACGGTTGGCCTGCACACATCGTCGGAGCGGCAGCGCATGGTCAACCCGCGTAAGGCCTATCCGGTGGATCCCGGCCTCATCCAGATTTATGAGCGCAGTGGTCGCGCCAACTTGGGGCATGCGTTGGAAACGGTCGTTCTGATTGAGCTGGAGCGCCGCGGCGCGGAGGTGGGATATGTGCGCACCCCCAGCGGCTACGAGGTAGATTTTCATGCTCGGCTGCCGGATGGAACCAGATGGCTGGTGCAAGTCTGCGCCACCGCGACCGCCGCTGACACGCTCGAACGCGAAACACGATCGCTGGCCGAAGCCGCGCTTCTTCATCCAGATGCCACACCACTCTTGCTGACTTTGGATCTCACACCGCCTGAAGGGATACTTCCTGAACCCTTACGGTGGCAATCTGCCGCGGCCTGGCTCTTGGACGAGCCGCTGGAAACTTGAATCATGACCTGGCCTGCCAGGTCGCCCCAAAAAGCGCGCCCGGTCTGTCAAAAGCCTGCCTCGACCGCATCGTGGCGAAAACCTTGCCGCACCCCGATGCCCTTGACGCAACATAACATATTGTGATCGTTGCACGATTATGGTACAATCCGCCCATCATGTCACGCTGACCACACTTTGGAGGGGCCGGATGACAGCATTATCTCTTTCGGAACTGAGCCGACGGGCAACGGACGTGAAACGCCTGCTGGCTGAGTCACCCGTCGTCGTGACTGACAATGGTCATAATATCGGGGCTTTGATCGGGCTTGATCTGTGGGCGCGTCTACAGGAATGGCTTGAGGATGAAGAAGACAACCGCGCCGCCGATGCTATGATGGTGCACATTAAGGCTGGCGGAGAGACGTACTCGCATGAGGAAGTGTGGGCGCACATTGACGCGCTAGAGGCAGTAGGTGCGTTACCGGATTAGGTACTCCGAAGAAGCGGATCACAGCTTGGTGCGCGTGCCTGGCAACTATCCTCAGCGGTTCAGGCGCATCATCTCGGAGTTGGCCGATGACCCCGAACCAACCTATTCTGAAGCGTTACGTGGCCATCCCAATCGGCGCAAGTTCGAGTTGACGGTTGGCGCCTGATTTACCAGGTCGAACCTGATACGCAGACGCTCTGGATTCTGCGGATCAGACTAAAAACAGGGCCGGAGACCTACCTGGGCCTGGACGAATTAATGTAGGTTCATTTGGTTTTTCTCTGTTAGCCAGCATCGCCAGGCGCAGCCGGAGCGTTTGCTGGCACTCTTGCTTACGCCGTCAACGTCCTGATTCCCAACCCACGAGGTCACCCATGCCCTCTGACTCACCGCCTCGTTATCTCGACTTCGATCTGGAGATTGGCCCCGGCGCGGGCCGCGCCTATCCCGTGACGGTGCTCTATTCGCCTGCGGGCGAAGCGCGCAGCACGATGCAGTTTCCACCCGACGAACGGTCGCTCGCCAGCTTCTTGACCAACCTGCACACCGCGCTGCTCGATTCCGGCAGCCCGCGCCGCGCGGCGCTCAGCCCCAGCCAACGCGCCGTGCAAGAGTTCGGTCAGCTCCTCTTCGATGCGCTTTTCACGGGTGAAGTGCGCAGCCGCTATGACGTCAGCCAGATGCAGGCCGTCAACGCCGACCTGGGCCTGCGCCTGCGCCTGCGCATCCGGCCGCCCGAGCTGGCCGTGATTCCCTGGGAATACCTGTTCGACGCCCGCATGGGCGAGTACCTCTGCCTGTCACGCAACACGCCCATCATTCGCTATCCGGAGCTGCCGCAGGCCATCCAACCCTTGCGCGTGGTCAAACCCCTGCGTATCCTCGGCGTGGTGGCCGCGCCGCGCGACCTGGCGCCCCTGGATGTGCGCGAGGAGCAGGCGCGCATCGAGCGTGCGTTGGCCCCGCTGCAGGCCAGCGGCCAGCTCGAGCTGAGTTGGTTATCCGCATCTACCGTGCGGGCTGTGCAGCGCGCGCTGCGTACGGGGTCCTGGCACATCTTTCACTTCGTGGGCCACGGCGGCTATGACGAGCAGAGCGACGAGGGCCTGGTGGTCTTGACCGACGACGCGGGTCAGTCGCAGCCGCTCTTTGCCACGCAGTTGGCGCGGCTGTTGGCCGATCAACGCTCGCTGCGCCTGGTGGTTCTCAACGCGTGCGAAGGCGCGCGCGGCAGTCAACGGGACGTCTTTGCCAGCGTGGCCACGATCCTGGCGCGGCGCGGCGTGCCGGCCGTGCTCGCCATGCAGGATGTCATCACCGATCGCGCCGCGCTCGAATTTGCGCGCGCCTTCTACGAAGCGGTGGCTGACGGCCTACCGGTGGACGCCGCGGTCAGCGAAGGGCGCAAGACGGTGAGCCTGGTCGTAGGCAACACTGTGGAATGGGGCACGCCTGTGCTCACGATGCGTGCGCCCGACGGAACCCTCTTCGATGTCACCCCGTCGCCGGCGCCGCCGCCGCCTGCGCTTGGGTTGCAGCAGGCGGCAGCCGTCGAAGTCGCGGTGCTGCCGTCCG
>JBGAVB010000291.1:0-3959 GCA_044228345.1 Anaerolineae bacterium
CCATCGGGCGCCATGCTGACAACAACCGTCATTCGGCGCCACGTCATCTTGCAGCTGCAGCACCATGACCGCGCCTCCCTGCTCGCCGGCAAGCTGCATGACCTGCTGCAGCGGCCCTACACCAAAGGCCGTGACCTGTACGATCTCCTCTGGTATCTCAGCGACCCCGCTTGGCCGGCGCCAAACCTGACGCTGTTGAACAACGCGCTGCGCCAGACGGGCTGGATCGGCGCTGAAATCACTGCGGAAACCTGGCGGCCCGTTCTGACCGGCCAGCTCCAGCGGTTGAAGTGGGATCGGGTCGTGGATGACGTGCGCCCCTTGCTCGACGTGGGCGCCGATCTGGCGCTGCTCACACTGGAGAATGTACTGCAGGTTGTGACACATCCCCGTTCGCGCACGTAGACCACTTGGGATCACGCGACGCGTGGCAGGTGTGCGTCGAGCCAACGACGGCGAATTGACGAAAGGATGGTAGGACGCGAACATGTCAATTGCAGAAGCAGCGCTTTACGGTGATTTGGTCAGGCACCTGCGCGACGTCTGCGCGCAGCAATTAGCCCAGTTGAAAGGCATCAGCATCGAGTCTGAACGCGCCGCGTTGGATGACGTGATCCGCGCCTCCGCTGCATTGAACCAAATCTAGACCTGTTTGACAAACTCCCCGTCTTCGAGTAAAGTATTTTCATGTTCACGATCAAGACTGCTCAACACGCGCGGAGGTCGAGGCGCACGGCTGCCGGTACGGTCCGGTTTGGTCGCACGCCCACGCGTCGTTGACCAAAGCGGTCGCCTTGACCTGTAGCCGTTCAAGCCACGTGGGGCCATGTCCCCTGCGTGGCTTTTTTGTGTCACGCAATCCAGAAAAGGAGTTCATTCCATCATGCCTGCTCGTCATCAAATCAAGAAATGCGTCTTGGCCTACAGCGGCGGCCTGGACACGTCGGTCATCGTCCCCTGGCTGCGCGAAAACTATGGCTGCGAAGTTGTCTGCTTTACGGCTGACCTGGGCCAGGCCGAGGAGTTGAGCGGCCTGGAAGCCAAAGCGATCGCCTCAGGCGCCAGCAAATGCTATGTCGAGGATCTGCGCCTCGAATTCCTCAACGATTTTGTCTTTCCCACGCTGCGCGCCGGCGCGATTTACGAGCGCAAATACCTGCTGGGCACCTCCTTCGCGCGGCCGTTGATCGCCAAGCGTATGGTGGAGGTAGCCGAAGCCGAAGGCGCTGACGCTGTGGCGCACGGCGCGACCGGCAAGGGCAATGACCAGGTGCGCTTTGAGCTGACGGTCATGGCGCTCAACCCCCGCCTGCGCATCATTGCCCCCTGGCGTGAGTGGGAAATTCGCAGCCGCAAGGACGCGCTGGAATACGCAGCCAAGCACCATGTCCCGGTCACCGCCACGGAGAAATCCATCTACAGCCGTGACCGCAATCTCTGGCATCTCAGCCACGAAGGCGGCCTGCTGGAAAATCCCTGGCTGGAGCCGGAAGAGGCCATGTACCAACTATCGGCCATGCCAGAACAAGCGCCCGACCAGCCGGAGTATCTCGAGATTGATTTCAAGCAAGGTCTGCCGGTGCGCGTTAACGGCGTGGCGCACGGCCCGCTCGGCATCATGGAGGCGCTGAACACGATTGGCGGCCGCCACGGCATCGGCCGCGTGGACCTCGTGGAGAATCGCCTGGTCGGTATGAAGTCTCACGGCGTGTATGAAACGCCCGGCGGCGCGCTGCTCTACCTGGCGCATCAAGCCATCGAGGAACTGGTGCTCGATCGCGAGACGCTGCACTACAAGCTGCAGGCGGCGCTCAAGTATGCGGACCTGGTCTACAACGGCCAGTGGTTCACCCCGCTGCGCGAGGCGTTGGACGCCTTTGTCAACGTCACCCAGCAGAATGTCACCGGCCGCGCGCGCTTCAAGCTCTACAAGGGCCAGGCCATCCTGGTCGGCCGCCAGTCGCCGCACAGCCTCTACCGCGAGGATTACGCCACCTTCGACCAGGACGATGTCTACAATCAGCAGGATGCCGAGGGCTTCATCAAGCTGTTCGGCCTGCCGCTGAAGGTGCAGGCCATGATTGATATCGAGGGCAGCGGCGTCAGCAAGTATCGCCAACCCGATTTCTCACAGTTCAAGCGCGACTAAACGCCAGCGCGGAGGTGATGGTATGCGTAACGTGACGATGCCCGGCTTTCGAGCCAGCGGCGTATCAGCCGGCATCAAGAAGACCGGGGCGTTGGACCTGGCGCTGATCGTGTCCGAGCTGCCGTGCGCAGCTGCGGCCGTGTTTACACAGAACAAATTCGCCGCGGCGCCGGTGGAGTATGACAGGCATGTCCTATCCATCAGCCGCGACGCCATCCAGGCCGTGCTCATCAACAGCGGCTGCGCCAACGCCTGCACCGGCGTCGAAGGCCTGGCCAATGCGCGGCGCATGGCGGAGCTGGCGGAACAGGCCTTGGGGCTGCCGCCCACAGCCTGCCTGGTGATGTCCACCGGCGTGATCGGCCTGCAGCTGCCCATGGAAAAACTCGCGCACGGCGTGCCTGACGCGGTCAACGCGCTCGCCAGCAACGGCCTTGATCACGCCGCGGCCGCGATCATGACCACCGATACGCGCGCCAAGACCGCCAGCGCCCAGGTGATCCTGACCAGCGGGGAGACCATTCATCTGTGGGGCATGGCCAAAGGCGCAGGCATGATCCACCCCAACATGGCAACTATGCTCAGCGTCGTGCTGACAGACGCCGCGATCACGCCGTCGGCGCTCGATTTGGCGCTGCGTTGGGCCGCTGACCAGAGCTTCAACGCGATCACCGTGGACGGCGATACCAGCACCAACGACACGCTGGCGCTGCTGGCCAATGGCGCCGCTGGCAATACGCCGTTGACTGCAGGCGCGGCCGATTTTGCGGGTTTTCAACAGGCGCTGACCGCCGTCTGCATCAGCCTGGCGCAGCAAATTGTGCGTGACGGCGAAGGCGCCACCAAGTTCGTCACCATCACCGTGCAGGGCGCGGCCACCGACGCGGAGGCGCGCCTGGCCGCCAAGGCCGTCGCCCATTCGCCCTTGGTCAAGACGGCCTTCTACGGCGGCGACGCCAATTGGGGCCGTATCCTGGCGGCCGTTGGCTATTCAGGCGCGCAGGTGGATCCAGAGCGCACGGCGCTGACCATTGGCAGCGCGGCAGGCAGTCTGGCGCCGCTGCCGCTGGTGGCTGCCGGGCAGCCGCTGGCCTATGACGAGGCCGCGGCCTCCCTGTGTTTTACGCAGGCGGAAATTGACGTGCTGATCGAGCTAGGGCTTGGCCTGGGCCAGGCCACCGTGTGGACGTGTGACCTGAGTCACGCGTATGTAGATATTAATGGGCATTATCGAACGTAGAGTCGCAAGGCCACAGCATAAGAAAGGATGACATGATGGAGTATCGCAAATTGGGCCGCACCGGCCTCAAGGTCTCAGCGCTCTGTTTGGGCACCATGCAGTTCGGCTGGACCACGGATGAAACCACGGCGGCCGAGGTGATGGACGCGTTTGTGACCGCCGGCGGCAACTTCATGGATACGGCGGACATCTACTCGCGCTGGCATCCGGGCAACCCTGGCGGCGTCTCAGAGGAGATCATCGGCCGCTGGCTGCAGCAGCGCGGCCACCGGCGCCAGGTCGTGCTGGCTACGAAAGTGCGCGGGCGCATGTGGGATGGCCCCAACGGCGAAGGCTTGAGCCGGGCGCATGTCATCCAGGCCTGTGAAGACTCGCTGCGCCGCCTGCAAACCGACTGGATTGACCTTTATCAGACGCACTGGTACGATGCGGAAACGCCGATCGAGGAGACGCTGCGCGCGCTAGATGACCTGGTGCGCGACGGCAAGGTGCGTTACATCGGCTGCTCCAACTATCCGGCCTGGCGCTTGACCGCGGCCCTTTGGCAAAGCGACAAGCGGGGCCTGGTGC
>JBGAVB010000292.1:0-3953 GCA_044228345.1 Anaerolineae bacterium
GGCTTCGTACTCGCCGCGGAAGGAGCGGTTGCGGGTGGTCGTGTAACCACGCAGGCCCGACAACATGGCGCTGAAGGACCCCTGAAAGCGCGCCATCTCAGCCAGTTGGGCAATGCCTTCGGTGCCATCTCTGAACTCGAGGGCGGCTCGCCGCCCTTGCTCGTCAATCAGCTTGCCAACGTCAATCAGCACCTGCCCGCCCAAGCGCAGGCCCTTTGTGGCTACAATGGCGTAGGCCGGCTCGCGCTCCAATTGGTCATCGTGCAGCGCGAAAAGCGTGGGTAGATCGGCTGCCAACTCGTCATAGAATTGACGCACCTGTTTGAGGCGCTGCTGGTCTTCGGGCGAAAGCTGTGCTGACAAGACGGTCAATTCGTTGAGGTCGTTCTGTAAGGCCAGTGCATCACGCTGCTGGTCGTTGAGGTACTCGTCGCTGCTCAACGCCAGGTAACCGCGCACATCCGCCTGCACGCGCAGGAGATTGGCTTCCGCGCGAATGGCTGTCAGCGCCGTTGGCACGCGCACCTCATCGGCGATGTTAATGCCCGCCATGGCGGCGGTGCTGGACACATAATTCCAGAGAGCGCCGAGGATTGTCAACACGACGAGAATGCCGAAGCCGAGGCTAAGTTTCCTGCCAATGGCCATCCGGTTGAGCAGCGGCGCGCCGACCCGGTACGCCAGATTCTCCCGCTCTGCGGACACATCCTCGCCTGAGATATGGGTAATGGGGGGTGTGGTTGGTAAATCGGTCATGGCGTACCCCGCTTCCAGTCTTGGATATTCCACAGGTCTGCATCCCACGGGCTGAGATCAACACCGACCAACGTGTTGCTCACCCCCGAAATGTCGGCCTGGCGCACCAGGGGGATCACGACCACATCATCAATCAACTGATCATTCATGTCCATGAACAACTTGCGCCTTTGCCCCGGGTCAATCTCGGTGGTAGATTCCTGGTACAACACGTCATAAGCAGGGCTGCACCAACGCTCCTTGTTCAGCCCCTTCCAACTATTGGCCTTCTGTGCAATTTCGCTGCAAATCCAGTTGCGCATGTAACTTCCCGGATCAGGGCTGCGATTGCCGGTGCTGTACATCTCCAAGTCAGCGTAGAAGTGATGGCGCGTATTGGTGATAGTTGGGTCGCTGCTGAAGAAGGTGATCGAATCAAAGAACGTGAGCTGAACATCCACCTGGATACTGCTGAGCGTACGCTTGATAATCTCTTGGGTTTGCTGGCGAATGGGGCTGGCCGAAGTCTGCAAGAGGACGCGCATGGTGACCAAGGGGTCGCCCACTTTACGTATCTTGCCATTGTCACGAATCCCATCGTTGTTGGTGTCGGTCCAGCCCGCCTCATCCAGAAGGCTGGCGGCTTTGGCCAGGTCAAACGGATATAGATTCTCGGTGTTCGGCGACGCAAAGGTAGGCGGAGACACCAGCACGTTGGTGGTTGGCTGGCCGGTTGGCCCATACAGCTTAGCAATCGCCTCGCGGTCAATGGCGTGGGCAAAGGCCTGGCGCACCCGCAGGTCGCTGAAGAAAGGATGGGGGAATTGAATGCTCGACCGCTCGCCATCGTCGGTTTCCCGATTGGGGTCGGTGCGGTTGAGCAAAATGCGTTCCACGAACGCGCCAAACGGCGCCAGGATCTGGCCTTTGCTGCCGCTGGCCAAATCTGGCTCTTCCTGGAAGTTGATCTGCAAATTGGCGGCGTAATCCACATCGCCGGCCTGCAAGACCGCGCGCGCAGCCTCGTTGACGGTGCCGCCGCCCTTCAGCTCGATCCGGCTGAAATACGGCTTGTCCGGATCACGGTAGTACGGGTTGGGTTCATAAATAATCTTGTTTGTTTCGACCAGGGTGTTGCCCAAAAACAGCACTTCTTCCGGCTTGAAGCGCACGACTCGATAGGGGCCAGTGCCGATCGGCAGCAGGTTGGCCGGGGCGCTGGCGGCATTGGCGCCGTTGTAGGGTTCAAAGACATGGCGCGGGATGATCATCCCTTGCACGCCTACAAAGGGCACGGCCCAGGCTGGATTAACATCCTGGAAATCAACCCGCACGGTGAGGTCATCTTCGGCGCTGACGCTTTTGATGCCCTGGTAGTTGGTAAACGTGGTCGCGCCGTTGACTTCGTGATTGGCGATGAAATCAAAGGTGAACTTGACGTCAGCCGCGGTGAAGGGCACGCCATCCGACCACTTGACGTCGGGGCGCAGTTTCCAAATGACCGATTTGCCATCGGATGCAACGCCGCCGTTTTCTAGAGAAGGGATCTCAGCCGCGAGGATCGGCACGAGATTGCCGTCCTTGTCGAAGCTGGCCAACGGTTCATACGTGATACGCGCTGGCGCCCAGTCTTTCTGGCTCGACGCCAGGTGTGGATTGAGGATGGTGGGCGCCTGCCAGAAGAGGATGCGCAGCACACCGCCAACCCCGCGCCCTGTGCGCGGGGCCGGGCTGGGGGTTGGCGCCAACGTGGGGGCCGGGGGCAACGCCCCACCAGCGCATGCTGTCAGACCCCACAGCAATACACCGATCACAAAGCAAAAACGCAGGGTGATACTGGTTTTGAACATGATGATTATCCAAAGAGAACCGGGAGATAGCCGGCTTGAATCAGAGTTGGCAATGCAGCCTCACGCCAGGCGCGACGCCAGCTCTCTAAATCGCGACCCACCGCGGCTTGCAGTCGGTCGTTCAGTTGATGGGCGAGGGCAGGCTGCGAGACCCACAAGAAGCAGTGGCGATCCCAGTTGTGAGTGGTATCCATCAGGGCGGCAACGTCTGATCCATTGTAGGGAGCATGGTTGATGACATGCCAACCAGGACGCGATTTGCCATCGGCGTTCTGCGCGATCAAGCTGCCGACATAAGGGATGGCGTCCCAGGCGATGGTGTGCCATCCGAGGCGCGCCAGGACGGGCGATCCACCCCGCCCTACCGTAACGCTGACAAAGAAGCGCTGGCGAGGCAAGGATTCGGATCGAACTTGCGCCAGGAGCTGCTGGCGAAGCTGCAGGCTGATACTGCGTTTACGCCAGTCAGGGTGCGTCCAGCCGGTAAGCAGTTCGAACATATCAATCATGGGCCACCCGGACGCGCCCATGGGCTGGCCGCCGTGCAGCGCGCGCGCCGCGCGGCTGCGCGTGGGCTGGTGAAGAATCGGCATGCAGCTGATGTGACCGATGATAGAACCGTTGTCCACGGCGACGGCTGCCAGTCCTTGCTGCCACCGCCGATAGAGAACAGCCGCTGAAAAGGGCGTCAGGCCTCTCTCGCTCGCCACCGATGCAGCCAGGCGCTGCCAGGCCGCGGGCGCAAACGACGCCGTGGGATCAGGCTCCAGCGCGCACTCCCCGGTGACAGAGGACACGGTGACAGTGAAAATCAAGGGATGCATGATAGGCGCCATGGGCGACTTGACCCAGGATGCACGGGAGCGATCAAGGGACGGCCGCCGGTCACTGGCTAAATTGATCATAGAGCTTATGCAATTCCCGCGGCCGGCTGCGCGTCAGATCGCCAACCCGATCGTTCGTTTCGCGCAAGCGGCTGCTCAAGACGTTGATGACCACGAGGGCCAGGTCAGGATGCCGGCGCATGAGGGCGATGAGCGGTTCACGCCGCAGGCGCAGCACAAGCGTGTCCTGCAGGGCAATGGCCGACGCCGTGTGCGGACTGTTATCGAACAAGGTGATCTCGCCAAAGTAAGCGTGAGCGCCCAGCGTTGCCAGGCGCACGGACGAGCCGCGGCGCCGGGTTTGTTCGATGCCCACTTGTCCATTGACAATCACGACCAGAACGCCGCCAGGTTCGCCCTGCTGGAAGATGATATCATCTTTGCGATAACGTTGTTCTTCACACGCTGGCGCCAAGACTTTCAACTGATTGATCGTCATCTCATGAAAGAATGGCGCCTCTTTAAGAAAAATAATCCGTTCGAT
>JBGAVB010000293.1:0-3932 GCA_044228345.1 Anaerolineae bacterium
GCTGCCATCCACTTCGATGTGCACCTCGCCCCACAGGGCATGTCCCACCCAGCGCAGGCGTGGTTGATGCACCTCCTTCACACCAGCGACCTGGCGTGCGGTCTGCTCCAGTTTGTCAACCAGGGCCGGATCTACGGCATCCATGAGACGCTGCCACATCGTACGTGCGGCGTCGCGCACGATGAACAGAATGGCGATGCCGATCAGCGCGCCGATCAAGGGGTCGGCCCAGGCAAAGCCCAGCCAGGCGCCAATCGCGCCCACCAGCACTGCCAGCGAGGTCAAACCGTCGGTGCGTGCGTGCATGCCATCGGCCACCAGCGCGGCTGAGCCAATGCGGCGCCCCGTGCGAATGCGCACATACGCGGCGGCCTCATTGCCCACGAAGCCGATGATGGCCGCGGCTGCCACCCATCCCAGGTTGTGCACCGGTTCGGGATGAATCAGCTTCTGCCAGGTTTCGTAAAAGATGATCAACGCGCTGGCAAAGATGACCAACACGACGAACGCCCCGGCCAGGTCTTCGGCCTTGCCATAGCGATAGGTGAAACCGCGCGTGGGCTGGCGCCGGTTGAGCGCAAAGGCCATCCAGAGGGGAATGGCCGTGGAAGCATCAGCGAAATTATGGATGGTGTCGGCCAGCAGCGCCACGCTGCCGCTGATGGCAACGATGATGATCTGCATCACTGCCGTGAAGAAGAGACTGACCAGCGACCACTGCAAGGCCCGGATGCCTTCCTGGCTGGTGGCCAAGACCGAGTCGCTGACCAGATCTTCCTCTTCGTCATGACCATGCATATGAAAAAACGACTGCACCCACCCCAGCAAACCCCCCGCGTGGTCATGATCGTGCTTGTCGGCATGATCGTGGCCGTGCTCGTCGGCGTGGTCATGGTCGTGCTCATGAGGGCTTGGAGACCGGAGATCAGAGATCAGGAGGGCTTGGAGACCGGAGATCGGAGAGTAGAGATCGGCCGTGCGTCTCCACGGGCGGGCTGGACGCTGCACTTTCCTCGTGATGTTCAACATCATGCGCCGCGCGCGTCACGCTTTTCACTTTCCACTTTGCTTTTGGCATTCCTCATTCCTCATTCCTCATTCCTCATTCAGCATTCAGCATTCAGCGTTTTCACTTTGCACTCTGCACTTCTATCGCGGTTTCGTCGCCACCATGCTCGCCACCGCGCGGCGTGAGTCGCAGCCGGCTTCGATCCAGGCCTCACGGTAGACTTGGACGTCAAGCCCGGCAAAACCCTGGCGCAGCTCGCCAGGCGCCAGCAGAAACTCAGGGGAGATGTCGGGGCGCACCTGGCGCACGGCCTGCGTCAGCGTTTCAAAGATCAGGACGCCGCCGGGGCGCAGCGCCTGCACAAACTGCGGCCACAGGTCGCGCTGCAGGTAATAGAAATTGACGATGACATCGAACGAATGCGCCGGCAGGCTGAACGCGGTCAGATCGGCAATGACCGCCTGCAAGCCAGGGTAGCGTGTGTGAGCCTGCCGTGCGGCGACTTCGCTGATATCCACGCCGATGACGCGCAGACCGCGCGCCAGCAGCCAGCCGGCATTGGCGCCCAGGCCCATTGCCACGTCCAGCGCCAGGCCGTGGGGCGGCAGCCAGGCAGCCTGCGCCAGCAGGAAGACGCGCGGCTGCTCAAAACCGGCGTGGTGTCCCTCTTGGTAGCGACGATTCCAGCGTTGGGCGTCTGTGGTAGGCACGACACGCTCCTTAGGGCGCCGGTTGAATGTCCGTGATAGAGCCGAAGCCGTTTACGGTCAGGCTCCAGCGGCTGCCAGGCGTAAACTGGGCGAAGTCATCCGCGCTGGCCGGGGTGTAGGGGATCTGCTGGCCGTCGTTATTGAACACCACTACGTATTTTTCGCCGCGCTGTCCTGCCCGTTCGCCCTGCGTCAGCTGCGCCTGCGGCCAGGCGGGCGACAGATCAGCGCCCTCAGCCACGACCGTGTTGATCACCGTCCATTGCAGCGTCTGGTATTCGCACCATTTTTCGTAGACGTTGTACTTGCAGTCTTGCACCACCTTGCCAAAGCCGCTGCCCTGGTCAACCACATAGGGCGTGCCGCACACTTTTTCAGCATTGGCGGTCGGTTCGTCCTGTGTGTAGCGCACCCGATCCTCGCACGTGTTGATGTCGGCGCCATCTGGCACCTGCTCCTGCCAGGCTGACGCCGTCGAGGGGCGTAGGCCCAGGATGGCGATGGTGCGCTGCCATTGCACGCTCTGCACCGTCGCCACGGTTTCTGTGCGGCGACTGCCCGTGGCGCTGAAGAGGATCGCGCCCAGCAGGCACAAACCGATCACCGCGGCCAGCGCCAGCCAGATCCAGCGGGAATTGACCGGCCGCGCCGCAGGTGCGACCGCAGGCGGCGGCGCCGCCGCCAGGTTGCCGTTACACTGCTTGCACTTGGTGGCCGTGACGGGGTTCATGGCGCCGCAGAAGGGACACGCGGCTTCGGGCACGGGCGCCGTGCGCAGCGCGCCGACGACCTGACCGCTGCTGCGCGCCTTGCCCTGGGTTAGATCAGCGCCGCATTGTTTGCAGGTTTTGGCGTCGGCTGGATTGCGCGTGCCGCAGAAGCCGCAGGCAATATCAGGGCCGAGCACCGCGCGCGCCAATTTGCCCTTGTCGGTGATCAGCTCTTGCTGCGCAGGCGCCTCGAACGCGGCATCCGCGGGCATGGCCGCGCCGCAGCTGGCGCAGGTTTTGCGCTCACCGGGATTGCGTCGGCCGCACTGCCGGCACGTCCATTCAAGTTCAACATAACCAACGGTTTCTTGCGTCATATCTCTGTGCCCCTGCATGTCACTGATGACATACTCATCCTTCACGCGGATGGACCTGGTATTCGTTGCCGGAACTTGCCATCACCCTATCTGCCTGCGTATAATCCTGGCCGTGTGCCATGGCTAGCGTTAACCCCGCGGAGGTCTTGATGCGATCAAAATGGCTTCTATGCAGTCTTGTAATCCTGGTCTGTCTCGCCGTGCTTCAACTCGCCGCCAGCCCGGCGGCGGCCGCCGGAACCTGCCCGGACTTTGACCACAACGGCCACGTGGATGTGCAGGACGTTACCGCGCTGGCTGGTCGCTGGCCGGCGATGTCCAGCGACCCCCGCTTCGATCGTGACGGCGATGGCGTCATTACGGTGACCGACATCCAGCAGGTGGCGGCGCGCTGGCAAGAAGCATGTACACCCCTGAGCACCTGTCCCTTCTTTCCATCGGACAATATCTGGAATACCCGCGTGGATACCTTGCCGCTCGATTCACAGTCCCAGGCGTATATCGCCACGATCGGCGCCAACACCGGCGTACACGCTGATTTTGGCGCCGGTGAATGGGAGGGTGGACCGATCGGCATTCCTTTCACCACCGCGCCTGGCAACCAGCCGCTCGCCCCCATCACGTTCATCTGGTATCCTGACCAAAGCGATCCTGGCCCTTATCCGATCCCGCCCGATGCGCCGATCGAGGGCGGGCCTGACAGCAGCGGCGACCGGCATGTGCTGGTGGTCGAACGCGACAACTGCCGTCTGTACGAATTGTACTACGCGTGGCCGCAATCTGGCAACCAGTGGGAGGCCGGTTCGGGCGCCGTCTACAATCTACTGGCGCACACGCTGCGCCCCGATACCTGGACATCGGCCGATGCGGCGGGCCTGCCGATCCTGCCGGGGTTGGTCAGTTATGATGAAGTGGCGAGCGGCGCCATCACGCATGCGCTGCGCTTTACCGTGCAGAACACGCGGCGGGCTTACGTCTGGCCGGCGCGTCATTTTGCCTCCGATTCGACCAACCCCGCCTATCCGCCGATGGGCCAGCGCTTCCGGCTCAAGGCCAGCTTTGACATCAGCCCGTTTTCGGCCAGCAACCGTGTCATTCTGACCGCGCTCAAGCGCTACGGCATGAT
>JBGAVB010000294.1:0-232 GCA_044228345.1 Anaerolineae bacterium
CGTGTGGATGACCGGCCGCCAGACCGAGCTCTTCCTGCCGGTGCAGCCACAGCCCGCTCAGAACGTGCGGTTGACGCTGCGCGTCACGCCCTACAGCTACCCCGGCGGCCCTGCGCAGACGCTGGCCGTGGACTGGAACGGCCATGCCCTGGGGCAGCGTGAGCTTAGCCCCGGCTGGCAGGAAATCACGTTTGACGCGCCCGCGGACGCAGTGCGCCGCGGCCCCAATACC
>JBGAVB010000294.1:242-3902 GCA_044228345.1 Anaerolineae bacterium
CGGAATGGAGCTGCAGATCCCCCTGGCCTGGATGCCCCACGTGTCCACGGTGGCCGAGGTGGCGTTCGTGCGCGGCCAGGTCTTCGTGCTGGCTGCGGGGGCCGAAGGAGCTGTTGGCCTGGCGGCGCAGCGCCCGCTGACGCTGCCTGGCGTGGCGCTGGGGCTGGCGGGCAGCGAACCGGTGCCTGCGCAGCGGCTGGACGCAGGCCCCGCGCGATGCCCAGCCAGAAACGGCCATGATCGGCGCGACGGGCGTACGCGCGCCGGTGATCATCGAGGTGCACGCCTTCAGCGAAGCCTTCATCACGCTGAGCGGGCCAAACGGGTTGACTGTGGATGCCTCGGCTGGCCGCCGCGGGGTCAATCTGGCGGTGTTGAACGAAAAAACGGGCGCGCTGCTCGACACGCGCGGCTTTGACACGGCCGCCAACGAGTTTGAGGCGGAAGCGCTGACCGCTTATCTGGCGCAGATCCCGGCTGGCCGCGTGGTCGTGGTGGCCACCAAAGAAGACGCCACGCGGCACCTGACGGCGGCCGCACGTACGGCCCTGGAGCGGTTGGGCGTGACGGCTGATTCGACCGCCGGCGACAGTTTGGCCGCGGTCGGTGTGCAAGGCGCGCCGAAGGGCGCCGCCGCGCAGGCGACGGCCCCGGGCGATGCGTATCTCAAAGTAGGCGGCGACGCGCGGCCCCTGGCCCTGGCCCTGGATTGGGTGCGCGTCGAGTGAGGCCAGAGGGGCCAGGAAAGGCTGACCTGATTGTGGAAGCGGCGGCGAATAGCGGAAAGATGATGAAGCCTCGACTCTCCGCGCAAATGACCCTGGCGCTGGGGCTGATGGTGGGCGGCTGGGTGCTGTATGGGGCCACGATGGCGCCGGGACTGCTCTTTGGCGATTCCGGTGAACTGCAATTCGCCCTGCCCATCGGCGGCCTGATTCATCCGACAGGTTATCCGCTGTATGGCCTTCTGGGTTGGCTGTGGACGCAAGTGACCTTTTGGTGGCCCGAACCCGCAACGCGGGTCAACGCCTTCTCTGTGCTGTGGGGCGGCATCGCGTTGGGCCTCTTCTTCCTGGTGACGCAGCATCTCTTGATTCGGGTCCTGCCCAAGCAGAGTGATGTAAGCCGGCAGGTTTGCGGCATGGCAGCCGCGCTGCTGCTGGCGGTTTCACCCACCTGGTGGTCGCAGGCCACCATCGCCGAAGTCTACACCTTCAATGCCGTGCTCATGCTTGCCATCTTCTACCTGCTGCTGCGATGGGCCGCTGCCCACCGCGCTGCGGAGGCAGGCGCGGGGCGCTGGCTGAACGCGGCGACCGTCATGTTCGGCCTCAGCCTGACGCATCATCAAACCACGGTGCTGTTGCTCCCGGCCGTCATTCTCTTCATCCTGCGTGTGCAACCCGGTCTGGCCCTGCAGCTGCGTCGCTTGCTGATCCTCCTCGTGTGTGCGGGGCTGCCGCTGCTTCTCTATCTGACCATTCCCTGGCGTGCGCTGCACACCCCGTATGCCCGGCTGGAACTGAGCGCGGGCAACGTGCTGCAGCTCTACGAAGGCGGGATGCACGGCTTCGTGCAATGGGCCACCGGCGTGCGTTTCGCCGGTTCGCTGCGCAGCGCCCAGGCTGCCTTGGCGCAGGCGCCGCAGGCGCTGACCTGGGCCAGACAGCAGTTCGGCGTCGTGGGCCTGGCGTTAGCGACCCTGGGCGCGCTGCACCTGCTTCTTCGTCAGCGCCGCGGTATGTTGACCCTGACCGGCGCGGCGCTGCTGGCCTTGCTCAGCTTCAATCTTTTCTATGGCATTGGCGATATTGCCGTCATGTACATCCCGGTCTATTTCCTGCTCGGGCTGTGGCTGGCGACTGGCCTGGCCGCGCTGGCGCAGGCCGGCGATCGGTTGGCGCGCCGGCGCGATTGGAACCTTTCCCTTATTCTACCGGCCGCCCTGCTCGTTTGGCCTCTCGTGTGGTTGGTCTGGCGTTTTCCGATGTATGATCTGAGTCGGCACAACAGCGCTGCGGTGTTTTGGGAGGAGATTTTCAGCCAGCCGATCCCGGCAAACGCCATTTTGGTCAGCAATGATCGCGACGAAATGACGCCCCTCTGGTATTACCAATTGGTGCGGCGCGAACATCAAGATCTGACTGGCCTTTTCCCCCTGATTGTGACCGATTCTGGGTATAGCAATGTGGTGCGCGTCGTCGAAAGCGCGCTTAGCCTGGGTGGCGGACGCCCGGTCATCCTCATCAAGCCAATGCCTGGGCTTGATGTCAAATTCGATCTGACAGCCACCGGTCAAGTCGTGCGCGTCAACGGCCCTGCAGTCACCCGAACGCCAGAGCGACCGCTGAATGTCAGGTTGGGCGAGGTTCTGCGCTTGACTGGCTACGGCACCGACCCCACCAGCCAGCTGCGGCCCGGCGGCGCGCTGCGCGTCACGCTCTACTGGCAGCCGCAGCAGGCGCTTGATGCCGACTATACGGGCTTCGTGCAACTTCTTGACGCGTCAGGGGTCAAGGTGGCGCAAGGCAACGATCACCTGGCGGGCGGCCTTTATTACCCAACCAGCCTATGGCGCCCAGGCGAGATTCTGCGCGATGTCTTTACGATGACGCTGCCCTCCACGCTGCAGCCTGGCGCGTACACGCTCCTGACCGGCATGTATCGCATGAACCAGGCGAACGGCGACATTCAACCGTTGGCGGCATCGCTCACCATGGGCAAGATCGGCCTGCTGCCCGATGTCGCGCGGGCCGTGACGCCGGTCGAACGGCCGCTGAATGTGGAATTGGGCGATTCAATCCTGCTGTTGGGATACACGCTGCGCCGTTCAGACACGGCCCTGGAGATCATCCTGCAATGGCAGTCTGCGCGTTACATCAACACCGATTATACGGTATTTGTGCATCTCCTCGATCCCACACGCGCGATCGTGGCTCAACATGATGGCGAGCCGGCGGAAGGATTGGCGCCCACCTCGATTTGGGTGTCCGGGCAGCCGATTCGAGACGAACACCGCTTGCTGCTGCCGGCCAATATGGCGCCAGGGACCTACACGTTGGTGTGCGGCATGTATGATCCAGTCACGCGTGACCGGCTGACCGTCACGGGTGGGCCGATATCGCAGCAAGGCGACAGCCTGTTCTTAGAGGAGGTCACCTTCTTCACACGTTAAGCAGGCCGACCCGGTAGCTGCTCCGGCAGCGCAGGATGCCTGCGCCGTTGCGCAAGAACAACAAACGCCGCGAGCTTGTTGCGCAACGCGTCATCAAATGTTATAATGCGTGTGTATGATTTTTCTCATGGCGCGCAGCCGCAATACGGTTAAACTTCTGAAGGCGCTGGCATGAGCGACGCCAGGCGACGTTGAGGGTTTCGATTTCCAACATAAATTCGGTGCTGACCTTGCCCCTGCCCATCCCCCGCCCAATGAAAGGAAGAGGTGTATGAAGATTGTTGTTTGCGTCAAACAGACGCCTGACACAGCAGAATTGCCCAAGGTAGACTTGGCGCGCGCCAAGTCAGGCGAGCTGGGGGTGACCATGGTGGTCAACCCCTGGGATGAGTTTGCCCTGGAAGAAGGCATTCGTCTGAGTGAGCGCTTCAAGGCTGATGTCACGGCCGTCAGTATTGGCCCAGCCCAAGCGGTCGAAGCGCTGC
>JBGAVB010000295.1:0-3867 GCA_044228345.1 Anaerolineae bacterium
GAAGACAACCGGCCCTTCTTGCCACAGCGTGGAGAGATTGACGGACGCGCCGCTCGTTGTTTGTATAATCACATCGGGCGCCAAGTCGCCCACGTCTAATCGGTCTTGCATTGTTTTCCTCAAATTTATCCTGGAAGATTGTGTCTGCAACGAGGACTAGGCCAACGTCAGGTGCAGCCGAAGATTTTCCCCGCCCTGCCCGCGCACGTCTGCCTGAACCTGCCCGTCGCGATCGAGTTGGACTTCACCCTGATTCCCCTGCGTGTCGCGCAGTTTTAGGCTCCCGTGGGCGCGGATGCGCCAGGCGCCAATGCGCGGCGCCAACTCGCTGGTGATGATGCCAACGGCATCGGCCTGATAGTCGCCGTCTGCGCTGGCAAAATGGAACACAGAGGGCGCTGGCATTCCAAGTCCGCGCAATCCCACGGTTGTTCCCGTAATCTCCTCATGGCCGCTGATCTCGCCAACGCCTGCCAAGGTGATCCGATAGCCAAAGCGCAGATAGGGCGTGTTGCTTTCGAAGACCACATGCGTCAAGGCGCCGGTGGTTGGATCGAACAGGTCCACCGTTCGGCCAATCGCATCGAAACGCGGTTGATAGCGGGCCGGCCCATAGCTTGACGAGGCCGCCGCGGTATAGAGACCAAAGTGCGCCAGGGCCGCAGCGGCGGCGTGGGGCAGCTGCGCAGCCATGCCTGTCAGTAATTCGGTCTTGTGCAAGCGCCGCGCCACCCATTCGGTAATGGACGAACCCTGTGCAGGCAGTTCATAGGACGCCCGACTCTGGGGCGTGCCACTCAAAACCAGGTCTACGGATGCGATTGTCATGCTTTTGCCTTCCTATCCATGCCTTTGTCGTTTTCGACTGCTGTTATGCAAACATTATACATACATTAGACAATCTTGTCAAATCGCTGTAATCGCGCGCGCAAGGACGCAGCGGCGCAAAGTCGCTGTGTGTTTTGCTTTGCGCCCCAGCGCCTTGGCAACTTGGCGTCCTTGCGTTGAAAGTCGCGAGCTGCGCCCCGCAGTTGAAATACACTCCTCGCATGGCAGGCCAGGCCAGAAAACGTCGAACTAGGCGTTGACGCGTCGCTCGCCGTCATCGCGCACAAAGACCGAGAGGAAGAAGCTGACGATGCTGATGATCAGTCCGCCGAAAAACGCGGCGCTGAAGCCGTCGACGCGAAAACCGATGTTCAGCGCCTCGGCGATGCTGCTGGTCAGCAGGAGCATCAGCGCGTTGATGACCAGCGTGAAGATGCCCAGGGTCAGGACGATGAGCGGGCAGGTCAACAGCGTCAGGATCGGCCGGATGATCGCATTGACCAGGCCGAAGATGAACGCGACGATGATAACCGACTGCCAACCGTCATAGGCGATGCCTGGCACTACCTGCGCGGCAATGCCGAGCGCCAGCGCATTGATGAGCAGGCGAATGATAAAACGATTCATCGTGACCTCCTTGTCTGTGGCGCGCGCCGCTCACAGCCGCTTACGCATGGTGAGCAAGGTGCGCATTTCGTTGAAACCAAATCGCTGCAGCGCATCGGCTGCCTCTTGATGCGTCGCCTGAATTGAAGTATAAATTGGATAAATGGGATAATCGCGCAGCATCGTCAGAGCGTGATGAATCAATGGGTATTCGATCTGGCCGCGCTCATCTGGGTGTACAAACAACTCCAGCGTATGTTGGCCTTGCCAGCGGGCCATTTTCAGCAGTAAGAAGGCATCGAACTGGTTGGGCTTGGCGGCATTGGGCGCCACCAACCGCGCAACCCGTGAGTGACCCACCAGGTTGAGAAAGGCCTCGTTCAGGCGCCGTTCGATGTACAGGTGAAAATGGTCTGCGCGCACCGGACGCCACCAGTGCATCAGATTGGGCGTGGCTGCCAGCGCCAGTTCATAGGTGGCATACCATTCATCCACTTGCAGCGGGCGCAGGCCCGGCAGCGGCGCAAACGAGGCCAGAGTCTTGGGCACGCGCGCCAGGCGATAGTCGCTCAGTCCGCCCAGCACGTCGAAGCCCATGCGCTCGTAGAGACCACGCGCGATGTCGTTGTCGCGCCGCACCTGCAGAATGGCCCAGTCTCCGCCGCGGTGATGGATATAGTCGAGCGCCGCGGTCATCAGTTGGCGGGCAATGCCGCGGCCGCGATGGGATCGCGCCACGGCCACGTTGGCAATCGCCCAGCGCTGTCCGTAGCTGTCAACCCGCTGGACGGTGATGTTGCCAACCACCTGGTCATCTTCCTCCCAGACGAAGCCATCGAGCATGTCGTGGAAATCTGGGCTGAAGCGGCTGAGGAACATGGTGAACGGCCCCATGTGGCCAAAGGTGCGCATTTCGCGCAGCGCACTCAGGCCGCTGGCGTCCAGCTCATCGGCAAAGGCGTCGTGAATGAGGTCAGCCACCTCGCCCAGGTCACGCCGCACGTCGAGCGGGCGCAAATGGGCAGCTTGCATTGGTTGATTCGGATTCGCCGTTGCGGTCAGCGCGTGCGTGGTCATCTGTCCCGGTCTGCTCCCAGGTCGCTTGGATGGGGTGAGTTTAACATCGTTTCGGGGAGATGTCAAAGGCGTGGTTTTGTCAGCGAACAGCAATTACTGGCATCGGCTGTCGGGACAATTCCTTAACAAGTTCTTAAACGAATTCTCATACGATCAGCTTGCCTTTTCGGCGCGATAGGGGTATGCTATCGGTCATGTACGCGGCTGCTGGGCAGCAGTACGCGGCTGCATGACGGCTCATTGGCTCGGCGCGGAGGTTGGTATGGCAGGACGTGATCCAAAAACGAAGAAAAATGCGCCTGTAACGCGGCGCGCCTGGTGGTTGATTCCGGTGGCGCTGCTGGGCGCATTTTTCGTGCTGACAGGCGGGGGTTTTCTGGCGGCCAAAACGCTCGAGGAGCGCGACAGTTTTTGTGCATCGTGCCACTCAGAACCCGAGGCGACCTACTACCAGCGTTCGCTGGCCGCGCAGCCAAGCGACCTGGCCTCCTATCATCGCGGCAAATCCACGCGCTGCATTGACTGCCATGCCGGGCCGGGGTTGAGCGGCCGCGTGGCAGCTATGCGCCTGGGCGCGGGCGACCTGCTGGCTTTTGCGCTGCACACCGCCGTGCAGCCGGCGCCGCTGACGCAGCCGATTGATGATGCCCACTGTTTGAAATGTCACGCCGACGCCGTCGAAACGCGTGACATGAACCGCCACTTCCACGCCTTTCTCAGCCAGTGGCAGGCTCGCGATCCCAAGGCGGCCACGTGCGTAGATTGCCATCAGGCCCATCCCACCAACGGCGATCCCAAGCTGCAATTCCTCAACCGACAGCACACGCAGGACATTTGCCAGCGCTGCCACAGCGCCTTGGGCGAAGGCGGTTAATGCGGTTAATGCGGCTGATTTCGTGCTGATTCAGATCGGACGCAGATAAACGCAGATTGAGCCAAAAATCTGGGTGCGCAGCCAGCGTTAATCTGCGTCCTGTCTATGCCTGTGCACGCTCACATCCGAAAAACCGGAGTTTTGGCGTGGGACGCAGATAAACGCAGATGAACGCAGATTGAGCCAAAAATCTGCGTGCGCAGCCAGCGTTGATCTGCGTCCTGTCTATGCCTGTACACGCTCGCATCCGAAAAACCAAGCGAGCCGGTCTCCTGACCAGCTCGCTTGGTTTTTTGCGCTCAGGCGCTTACGCCTCGTCGTTCAGTTCAAGGCCCTCCACGGGCGCCGGCGATTCGACCGCCGGCGACTTGCGTTTGCGCGGCGCGGGCGCCGTCTCACGCTTGGGCGCGGCCTTGCGCGTGGATGCGCGCTTCGGCGCGGCCGCCGCGACCGGCTCCGGGGTCACGATTGCAGGCTCCGCC
>JBGAVB010000296.1:0-3844 GCA_044228345.1 Anaerolineae bacterium
AAAGCAGACGTTAGTATGAGTAATGGTCCCCTCCAACGCTGGCGCAGCCATTCACACAACGCAAACATCTGCGCATCATCGCTGCGCAGCTCAACCACTGTGATCTCGCTCTGAGAAGCCGCCTGCAAAATGCGCTCGCGTGAGTGACTCGCAGTCGCGATCTCCACGTGATACCCGTGTTCGCGATACGCTTGAGAGAGCAAATCGGACGATAATGGTGGTTCAGTTTGAATGATTAGAACGCGATTGTTCACACCATTACTCCCTCTCCGTAGACCGTGCGATGCAACATCTGTCCGAGCATGAGCCGGGCCGATAACTGAGAGGGACTGCAGAGTCGTGCGCAACGCGTGGTGTGACATGTTCAACCTACACTGCAAGCGGGGATGGGCTTCCCTTTTCCACAGGAAGGAAAAAGGCGTACTGCGCGTCCGCTTGCCCATTCTGCGTGAATCAGCGCCTGGCGCTCCAAACGAACGCGCGCAGCAAAGGCGGATGTCATAGATACCAAGTGTACGCATGATCGTACTATTCATGCATGAGAAAGTATAACTTGTGAACATGTCTCGTCAAGCGAAATGACCTTACTGTTGGCTTACAGGTGCCATTCCCGGCGTCAAACGGCCCATGGATGGCAAAAAGGTGACAAGCGACGTGGTCACCCGGACGTCATAGCGAAAGCCGCACCAGGGCTCTCCCCGCCCCGTGATTCGAATGAAGTATTTCCCCGTTGTTGTTGCTGTCCAATCAATGCCAGACCAACGGCTTTCTGGCAAAAAGTCATCATTCTTCGCCAGTTCGTTTCCCAGGCTATCGTACAAACCCATGATGGTGTCTCCATTCTCGGAGAGATTATAGGTTCGCAAATAGTAAGTAACGCCAGACGCGGCGTTGAACCGAATCCAATCGGCATCCCCTGCGCGATGGCAGGTGTGGTTCAACTGCACACCTGGCGCTAACAGCACGCTGGCCTGCTGCATGGTTCCATCTGGCTCGTACGCATCTATGACGTTCACCAGCAGCGCGGCGCTGGCGCGGTTATTGGCAGGATTGCTGTCCAACCAGGAGGTGCTCAGGCTGGCAGCGCTGGCAAGGAGGCTCTGGCTGACCGTCAAGTTCGGGTCTACCACAGCGCTTATGATGACCTGCCCGCCGCTGTTCATGGGCAAGTCTGGCAAGCGCCAGGCGAATGTCGAACCTGCGACCGGCGTCAGCGCCGGACCGACAAACGTCACCGTGGGCGCCAACAAGCCGCTCGGCAGCGGGAAGGTAAGCAAGCCCTGAACCGCCAGGCCAGCGCCCTGATTCCCGTAGCTGATCGTAAAGGTCACGCGGTCGCCTGGGACGATCATTCCTGTCGGCGCGGCCGCCAGGCTGACCGCCAGGTCGGCTGGCGCCACCGAAAGCGTGTAGGATTGGCCGTTATTGGTCTGTGAACGCTCACGCCAACTGGTTTGCAGACGGCCGCCGAAGGTCAGCGGCAGATCGTTTGGCGTCACCGCCAGGCTGAGCCGTGCGCTGACCTGGATCGAGCCGGACGCGCCAGGCGCCAGCGTGCCAAGCTGCCACCGATGGGGCGTGTTGGGGTCTGGGGTAAGGGGAACCGACGCTTGAATCGCCACATTTTCAAAGCGGCTCGGCAGATCGAGATGCAAACCCGTGTTGGGGGCCGCGGCAGGCCCCGCATTGGTGAACTGCATTGTATAGGTCACCATGCTGCCTTGCACCAGCGGGGCGGCCGGCAGCACCCGATCACTGACCTGCAAATCGGTGTCAATCAAAGCCACATTCATCGCCGGATCGCCGAACAAGAGGAACGTATCAAGCAAATCGAGAAAACGAGGGTCGCCCCCATAAAGGTTTACCTTGCCGGCCGTCGTGGCGTCGCCCAGGTTCGGGTTGCCATTGATGAAGACCGAGGTGTAGAAACCGCGTTCGAGGTAATCATGTCCGTGCGCCACGCCTAGCCCCGTGGGGGACCAGCTCGCCACCGCGCCGCGTCCGTTGACGCGCACCACGGTCTCGCCCAAGGAGGGGAAGCGCGGATCTTGATAATAGCCATCATAGCAGGTCATTGGCAGCATGATCGGCGTGCGTTCAGCATTGTTTAATAAAGGCACCTGAGTCGTGCTGAAAAGAATCTCAGCCGCCCACCAGGGAATGGATGAATGTCCAACGTAGCTGATGATGAGCGCGCCTTGGTTGTAGGCATTGACGATGGCCTGGCGCGTCGGCAAAGGCGAGGTGTAGGGCGGCTGGCCGTAATAGATCTTGTTCACCACGTAGGGCGGGCGCACCAGCACATCGGCCACCGCGTTGGAAAGCTCCCAGAAATTGCCCGCACTATCGGGGTTGTCAGAGATAAAAAGATGGCGCATGGTCCAGTCGCCGTTGATCGGCGCCGTTTCATAAGCCACGATCTTGCCCGCCATGGCATTGATCTCGTCATAGGTATTCACGGGCAGGCGTCCGATCGCCATGTCCGGGAGGGGGTCATCGCCGACAACCGTGACCAGCCGGTTATCCGTGGCCGTTTCACCGACATAGGGATCAACCATTTTCAGATAGGGCGGAATGAAGTTGGGCACATTGCCGCCATAGAAATTCTTGAAATCGTAATGACCGTCCCCCACGAGCAGAACGAAACGCGGCGCTGGCGATTGCCAATGGTAGAACGCGTAAGCGAGGAAGTCGTGGAGGGCTTCAGCATCGAACACACCGCCGCTAAACTCGTCATAGACATCCTGCACATTGACGAGCGCAACCCGCAAACCCTGGCTCTGGCGCAAGTTGACCAGCGGCGTCAGCGCATCCAAGAAGTTCGCGTGACTGATCACAATCAGGTCAGCCTGGTTGCTCGTGGAGGCAAGGCTGGACGGCGCATCCGCGCTGACCGAGCGCGGGGCTGCTGCCAATAGGCGGTTGATCGCCAGGTAGCGCGCCGACCGTCCACCGTCGCTGAAGCGCAGATCGGCCGTATTCCCAACCGGATCCAACGCATAGTCCGTCAAGCGCACTGGCGCAAGCGGGTTAGTCAGATCAAGCAAAATCAGGTTGCTGCCGCTGAAACCGCGCACCTGGTAGAGCGGCTGCGCGCCAGAAAACATGAACTGATCATCCAGGGCGTTGCCAGCCTGCCAGTAACTGACCTCGTACCATTGGACATAGCCCGACTCCTGCGCCAGGCCGGTATCGGTGACGGAATTCAGTTGAAATACGTTGTTGCCTGTCTGCAACAGGCTTTGATTGAAGACATAGGTTTGATCGAAGGGGCTCATGCCATCAAAATAGGCATGGGCAATGACGACGCCGTTGACCAAGAAGCGCAGGTGATGATCGGGGTTGATGAAATAGTCGCTGCTTTGACCATACAACACCGGGCGCAGGGTCGCCGTGAGCGCGCCGCTGACATCGGGCAGCAGACCAGGCAGCGTGACCGTGATGGTGTGCGTGGGCACTTCGCCGCGCCGTCCGGTTGACCAGCTTGTCCAGTACCAATGATCCGCGCCTTCTTCACGCGGCAGATCACTCAGGTAAAAATGCGATTCGCGAAAGCGCAGCGTTTGCCGAAACGACGATGTCGGCGCGCCGGCCTGCGGCGCCGCCGCGCGCGTCGTCATGCGCAGGCCTGGCGCAGACCCTCGCGTCAGCCAATACACATTGACATCGGTATAGCGCGAGTCCATCTGCTGACCGTAAAAAAAGATGCTATCGGTTGGATCGAAACGGCCATCGCTCTCGCCTTCGACCAGGATGGCAAGCTCTTGCTCCGCACGCCACAGGTGAAAATAGCGCGGATCGGTGCTGTCTACCGGCACGCCGGCATCGCGCAAGGTGGCATAGT
>JBGAVB010000297.1:0-3800 GCA_044228345.1 Anaerolineae bacterium
AAAGGCTCGCTGGGCTGCGCCGGGCAGCGTTCCGGCAAGGTAGCGCGCAGCCAGCTCGGTGGGGGGCTGATCCACAAACACCCGCCGCGCGGCCGCATCGGCCTGGACCACCTGCGCGACCTGCCACAGCGCCAGGTCCATCTCCGTGGTGGGATTGTGCGGCAGGCCGCGGGTGACCTGTAGGATGCGCTCGTTCCAATCGCCCGGCCTGTTGGCGAGGGCCGCAGGCAGGCGCTTCGACAAGACCCGCAGCATGTTGTAAGAGGCCATGCCGCTGGCGACGCCGGAAAGAAACACACGAAACGTGCGAGGCACATACTCTTCCAGGCTCTGCGGGATGACCCGGGCCAATTGAGCCAGCCTGGCGCGTGGATCGCCCTGGACGGCGTCGGCGCCCGCCTGCACAGCAGCCAGGACGCGCTCGCCATGAGCGACGATCGCCCGGCGGCGCCTGCCAGGAAAAAGCAGGTTGAGCAAGACGTTGCCCGCGACCGGGATGAGAAAGCGGGCCACCTGCGCGGCTGCATGCGGGCTGATCCGTCGTCGCCCCGGCTGCAGGGCCGCCTCATCCCAAATCGCGGCGACGCCCTCGCCCGCGGCCGGATCCACGAATCGCATGGCGCCTCGCGCGATGCGGCGGCCAATCGCATTGCGCAAGATGGGCGTGATATTGGTCCACAACCGTTCGCCTGCGGTGAAAAGCACCCGCTGCGCGCCCTGGGTGGTGGGTATGCCGAAGAGCGGTCGTATAGCGACCATGACCTCACGCAGGATGTCTCGGCCCAGGGGCGTCACCGGGTCAAGCATGCCTTGCACGGCGCCAAAGGAGAACATGACCGTCAAGGGCGCAGGCGCCAGGTCGTCGGGTGTGGGGAACAGCGAAGTGATCGGCCTTGCCTGCAGCAGGTAGAGGGTGTCGTTGGCCCAGGCCCACTCGATGTCTTGCGGGGCGGCGTAGAGTTCGGCGACGCGGCCGCCCAGCGCGGCCAACGCCTGGATTTGCGCATCGGGCAGAGCCTGCGCCCTCGCCTGGTTTTCTTGCACGGCGGCCGTGCCGCCGCCGGGCCGGCTGCGAATGCTCATGGCTTTGGCGCCAAGCGTCCGCCGGGTAATCTGCCCACGAAGTGTGTCCACCACGTAATGATCCGGTTCAACCTGGCCCGCCACCAAAGCTTCACCCAACCCGACCGTCGCATCAATCACCGTTTCTGTCCGCAGGCCGGTGAGCGGATTGGCCGTGAAAAGCACGCCTGAGGCCTGGCTCTCGACCATCTGCTGTACAACGACCGCCAGCGCGGCCCCGGTGTGCGGCACCCGATTGCGCGCGCGGTAGCTGATGGCGCGGGCCGTCCACAGGCTGCCCCAGCAGTCAATCACCGCCGCCAACAGCGCATCGTCGCCCACCACGTTCAGGTAGGTATCTTGCTGTCCGGCAAAGGACATTTCTGGCAGAGCCTCGGCCGTGGCAGAGGAACGCACGGCGACCGCGGGCCGGCCCAGGTCGGCGTAGGCGGTCACGATCTGTGCGGCGAGGTCGGCAGGTATGTTTCCCTGATCAAAGAGACCCCGGATCAGCGTCGAAGCCTTCTCGGCCTGGTCTGGGGAATCAGGCGCTCCCTGCGGCAGGGCGTCCACGATGCGCGCCGTCAAATCATTGGCTGTGAGAAATGCCGTATAGGCCGGCGTGGCGATGAGGAAGCCGTCCGGCACCGGCAAGCCCGCGCGCGCCAGCCGCGCCAGGTTGGCGCCCTTGCCCCCAACGAGCGGCAGCGCGGCTTGATCCGAGGCCAGGGGCAAAATCCAGGTCGGTTGTGAGAGGCTGGTCATACGTCCGCCAGATTAAGCGCACGATAGAGGCGCTCACGGGCCGCGGCGCTCAAGGCGGGCGCGGGCAGTTCGTGGTAGAGGGTCACGGTCTTGCGCAGGGTGTCGGCCACGGCGAAGCACGCGGCGCAGGCGGCCAGGTGCTTCTCGATGGCGACACGTTGGTCGGGCAGAGTTTCGCCGTCGAGATAATCGGATAGGCTGGCGAGCACATCCTGGCAGGTCACAGGCGTCATTTGGACTTCAACCTTTGATGGGCACATATAAAAGCTCGGTAAAATAGCCTGACAGACGCTCGCGCAGCCACAGGCGCGCGCGGTGCAGGCGGGTCTTGACATTTTCGACCGACAACCCCAGCGCGTCGGCCGTCTCCTGCGTGGAAAGGCCTTCCATCTCACGCAGTACAAAGACCGCGCGCAGCTTTTCCGGCAGTTCGGCAATCGCCGCCTGCATCTCCGCACGCGCCTCGCCGGTCTTGAAGTCCTGATCGGGCAGGCAGCACCAATCGAACAACTGCTGCGGCACGAGCGCGCCTTCGCTGTCGGCCGCGGCCTCATCCACCGGCACCGTGTCCATTTTACGGCGGCGCAGGCGGCCCAGCGCGGCGTTGTACGCGATGCGATAGAGCCAGGTGCCTAACTCCGAGCGGCCTTCGAAACGATCAATGGCTTTGAAGGCATTCATGAACGTCTCTTGCACCACATCTTCAGCCTCCGCTTCATCCTGCGTCAAGCGCAGGGCCAGGCGGTAGATGGCGGGCGAATGGATGTCCACGCACTCGCCGCACGCAGCCTTATCGCCGCGGCGAATGCGCTCGAATAAGAGACGGTCTTGCTCTGGGTTGCTCATAGGGTTAGATACGTTCCTTGCGCCCTGGTTGCAGCACGGCTGGGGGTTGTCATGGAGAGTTCTCCCTTTCTGCACGCGCTCTCATGCAGACCTATTATAGCACGCGCTCAAATCCGCGGGCAAACGACCGCGCCGGTTGACCACTCACCGCCGCGCTCAAGTCATGTTTCGCTCCAGGTCCACCAGGCGCATGGATTGTGATCGAGATAGACCAAATGTCAGATCAAATGACAATCCATTTCTGATAGTGTATAATAGCCGCATCGAATACCATAGACCAGCTGATGCCAAATTGAGAGGTGAAGTCTGATGACAATGCGCACCATGGAATTGACTCTGAATGAGGTCTTGTTTCAACAATTGGAACGAGCCGCACGTCCTGCTGGACTTTCGGTCTCTGAGTTTGTTTTGCAACTGTTGAAACGATGGTTCGGTGAAATAACGGTCGCGGAATTGGAGCAACAAGAAATTGCCGCATATAAGCGAATGCCGGTGGTCGCCGGTGAATTTGATGTCTGGCAAAGTGAACAAAGTTGGGGTGAGGAATGAAACGTGGCGAAGTCCGTTGGTATGAATTTGAGCCGCCTGACAAGCGTCGCCCGGTTTTGCTTTTGACACGCGCCTCGGTGCTTCCTTTTTTGAACGATGTGACCATCGCACCCGTCACCTCAACCATTCGTGGCGTTGCTTCCGAAATAAAACTTGGAGTTGATGATGGAATGCCACAAGAGTGCGCAATCAACTTTCATCATTTGCAAACAGTGCCCAAGAAGAGAATTGGTCGGCTCTTGATGACGCTTTCTGAAGAGAAGATGCGAAAAGTTGGTCCTGCGCTCTGCTTTGCTCTCGGTGTTGATCTAGACGCGTTATTTGGCGATTACGTTGTTGGGCGATAGCAACTACTCATCACCTCTGCAAGAGAAACGCGTACTAGTCATTCTTGTCAATGGCATCCAAAAGGTTTATCTACGGCGCCAGCGGCAGCCCGCGCATCGTCCACAGTCTGACGTCGCCCAGGGCGTTATAGACGATCTTGGACTCTCGCGGCAGCAGGAGCGCGGCCGTGGGCTGACCACGGCGGCCGGCGGCGCACATCACCGCCCGCGGCCGCGCCGGGGCCAGTTCGC
>JBGAVB010000298.1:0-3777 GCA_044228345.1 Anaerolineae bacterium
AGCAGGGCCATCAACAAGCCGCCGATAAGGCCGCCGTAGATCCACGGCGTGATCGTGGAAGAAGCGCCGCCTGTCTGCACCACGCCAGCGACCCGCGACCACATCCAGGCCGCGGCGGCCGCGCAGAGCAAAAGTAGAATCAGCGTCTTCTGCACGACGCCCGGCAGCGTCATCACCTCGGTCGCCGGCCCCAGGCCGACAAACGTTTTCTCACCCAGAGTCGGATTTGAACTACGCATAGAGACCTCCCATCAACATGACGTGCATCTTGCCATCAGCGAAAGCTGTCTGCGGTCAGGCGCAGGCCATCGCGCAGACTCACCTGCGGCTCCCAGCCCAGATCGCGCCGGGCCTTGCTTGCGTCCAGGTAGGTGCGCGAGACTTCACCCAGCTTGGCCGGTCCGTAGTGCGGCGCCAGGGCGTAGCCCGTGGCGGATTTCAATTCGGCAAAAACGGTGTTGACGCTGCTGCCCACGCCGCTGCCCAAGTTGTAGATGCCGCTGCCCGGCGTTTCCAGGGCCAGCAAGTTGCCGCGCGCAATGTCACCCACATAAACGAAATCGCGCACCTGCTCGCCGCTACCATTGATCGTAACGCCGCGGCCAGCCAGCATAGCGCCGGTGAAGATCGCAATGACGCCGGCTTCGCCCAGCGGGTCTTGTCGGGGGCCGTAGACGTTAGGATAACGCAGCACGGTGTAGTCCAGCCCGTAGTTGTGATGATACAGATAAAGATAATGTTCGACGGCATGTTTGCTGGCGCCATAGGGGTCCAGCGGATTGATTGGGTGATCCTCCGTGACCGGCAAGAAGAGGGGCTCCCCATAGCAGGCGCCGCCGGTTGAGGCGTAGATGATACGCTGGCAGCCATGACGCCGTGCGGCTTCCAACAGGTTGATGGAACCGAGGACGTTGACCGCGGCGTAGCGCCCAGGTTCAATTAACGACTCGCGCACGTTCGCCAGGGCTGCCTGGTGGGACACCGCGTGTGGGCGGTGTTCGGCAAAAACTCGTTGCAGGCCCACCTCATCCAGAAGGTCTATCTCGTGAAACGCAGACACCTGTGAGTTCAGATTGGCGCGCTTGCCGGTGCTGAGGTTATCCACCACGATGACCTCGTGGCCCGCAGCAATCATCACGTCGGTCACATGAGAGCCGATGAAGCCAGCGCCGCCCGTTACCAAGATACGCATGTAAAACGTGTTCCCTTCCCAAGATGCTGCGCCATCGGGCGCAGCGTTGTTTCAAAGATAGGGTACATGAAAGGTTCGAGAATGTCAAGGCGCATGGCTGGCGGGGTGCATTTCGGGCCGGGGCAGGTTGGAAGGTGGGCGATTAAGATCGCGGCAGACGCTGCCAAGCCCGCCGTGGCGGGCTGCGCTCCAAAATTGAAATGCACCCGTCTCTCATGTCCAAGATTGACAACATCCTTGCATCCCTTCTATAATGACGGCGCTTGCATGACACTTGTCAAGTTAATAATAACATACCCCATGCGGCACAGCCGGTCGAATCAAGGGCTGCGCATGGCGGAGTTGAGATGAATAACGAGTTTCTAAATAGCATCCACGTGGTGCGACGACGCGCCTGGCTGATTGGCCTGCTGGTCATCGTCACTGTCGCCACCATTTTGTACCTGGGCTACACCGCACCTGCCAGTTATCAGGCCCGCGTGCGCTTGCGCGTGCTGGCCGTGGAATCGGAAGCTGTCACGCTGTTTGCGCCTTCGTCCGCGCTGCCAGGGCGTGAGCAGATCATCAACACGCGCGAAGAGTTCTTCTCCTTTCTGCGCGGCCGCAACGTAGCCTGGCAAACCATCGGCGAGCTCGGGCTGACGATGGATGCGGACACACTGCAGCAGCGCATGACCTTTGAGGAGCAGGACGATTTCGTCAGTGTAGTTGCCACCGCGGAACGGCCAGACCTGGCGGAAAAAATCGCGACCACCTATGTCAATTACGCGCTCCTGGCCTATCGCGAGTTTCGTCTCTCCCCCGTCAACCAGAGCGCGCAGTTCATTGACACGCAGCTCGCCGACGAGCGCCAAAAGTTGAACGCCGCGCAAGACGCGTTCCTGAAGTTCAAGCTCGCCAACGCCATCGAATCACTGCCCGCGGAAATCCAGGCCTTGCAGGGCGAACTGCGACGCCTGCGCCTGGATCGCGATCAGGCGGTGATTGATGAGCAGCAGGCGCAAGCTACGCTCGATCTGTATCAGGCTGCGGCCGACCAGGCGCAGGCGCAGACATTCGCTCTGCTGGCCCCGGCGCCAACGCCCAATCTGCGCACGCCGCGCCCCACCTCTACGCCGCTGCCCCCCGGCGCCACCGTGACGCCTGACTTGGGCGCTTCGTTGAGCGCCGACGCGCGCCAACAGTGGGCGCGCACCTATCAGGATGAGGCCCTGCGCTATCAAAACCTGGGGACCGAACAACGTGTGCGCATCCAGCAGGCGCGCGCCAGTCAGACTCGCTACGATCAGATGATTGCGCAGCGCGAAACCGAGATGTCGTCTCTGATCGGTCTGCATACCGAATACGACAACCGCGAGGCGGCGGTCAAGCAGGCCGCCGATTCGGTAGCCTTCTTGGCCGACAAAGCTGCCGAAGCTCACCTCCGTGAAAGCCAGGGCCTCAACTCCGGATTCCTGCAGATCATCGAGCCGGCGCGCATCCCGACCGATCCTACCCCATCGCAAACTGCCCGCCTGGCGTTGGTCGGCGCGGTGTTGGCTTTCCTGGCCGGCATCGTCCTCGCGTTTGTCCTCGAATTCTTAGGCGCGGCGCGCCAAGACAGCCCCGCGGGTCGGCGGCCGGCCCCGCGCACGAGTGGGCAGTGAGCGCCATTCCACGCGTGATCGCGTTTGTGGACCTGGCGCCGCGCGCCGGCGGCTCGATTGTCAGCCTGCAGTTGTTGGCGCAGGGCCTGGCTGCCCGCCGCTGCCCGGAAAATGGCGCGACGCTGTGTTATCGGTTGGCCGTCATTCTCAACGCCGCCAATCCAGCCGTGACGCGCTATCGCGACAGCGGCTTTTTTGCCGGCGGCGTGCAAACCATCGGCTCGCGGCAGGGCCTGGGAGATGATTACCCTGTGTTGCTCGAACGAGCGCGCCAAAGCGACCCCCTGTCACGTCTGCGCCAAACGCCCCTGCTGGGGGCCGCGTGGCAGAGCGCAGGCATGGTGGTGCGCTTGGCGCGCGAGATTTTGCCGCAGGCCCGCCGCCTGCGGGCCGTGCTGGCGCTGCAGCACCCCAACCTGGTGCATTTCAATGACATCGTGCCTGTTAGCCGCGCCGGTATTTTGGCTGCTTCCTGGCTGCATCGCCCCATCGTCTGCCATGTGCGCGCCCTTGATCCGTTGACCTGGTTCGACCGTTGGCTGACCAAGCGCGTGGACGGATTCATCTACATCTCGCAGGCGGTGGCTGATCAACAGCGACGGGCCGGCGCGCAGGTGCGTCGCGGCCTGGTGGTGCCCAACGCCGTCAACCTGGATGATTTTCCGGCCGCGCGGCGCCCCGGCGCACTGCGCCAGGAACTAGGCATTGCCCACGACGCGTTTGTGGTGGGGAGCCTGGGTCGCCTGGTCACGTGGAAAGGGCACCACGTGGCCCTCGCAGCCTTTGCCGCGTTGACGCAGCACTGCCCCACCGCGCATCTCCTCATTGTGGGCGCGCCCGATGTGGCCGAACCAGGCTTGGAGCATGATCTGCGCGAGTTGGCGACGCAGCTCAACCTCAGCGACCGTGTCACCTTCGCCGGGCACCGTGACGATGTCC
>JBGAVB010000299.1:0-3773 GCA_044228345.1 Anaerolineae bacterium
AGTTGCACGCCAGCCGACAGCGTCGAGCTCCGGTCGACCGGCGTCGTGACCGTGCTGGCGGTCTTTCCCTGCAGCACCGACGCTTGCGAGACGAGATCGACGACCGGTCGCTTGGCGAAGCGCGCGCGGTCGTCGGCGCCCAGTTTGGCCACAGGCACGCCGCTCATCAGGCTGGTGGCCACCAGCACGTCCTCTTCATCCAGCGTCGAATCGTCAGCATGGCCTGGGCTTGGCTGCGGGCGAAAGGCCAGGTGCGGCTGGCTGCCCATGCGCACGACCGCGGCCGCGCGGTGCATGAGCTGCACCGCCGCCGCGGGAAGTGGGTTTTGACCCAGGTAGCGCTTGGCTAGTGTCGCCGCACGGCCCAGGGCCTTGTCGTTGATGGTGATGCCGTACTCACGCTCCAGCGCGGGTTTGTGCAAACCCAGGATGGTGGTTGTGTCCGCTACGGTTGCTTCGGGCACGCGCAGCACGTGACTGCGCTCGGTGATCAACGCGTCGTTGGCGATGCGCGCAGTGTAGTCCGTGTCGGTAACGCTGGCGATGACCACAGCGCCGCCGTCCAAGAAAGCGCGCCGCACAGCCGTGGTCGCCTTGGGGAACTCGGCATCCAACGAATTGCCCAGAAAACGCTGCGCGCTGGGCAGAAAGAGGATGCCGCCGCTGGCCTGTTTCGCAGCCGCCTGCACCGATTTGGCTGCGTCGTCCAGCAGGGCTGTTTCGACAATCGTGATGACGGACTTCAAATCGCCTGGGCCTTTGCCTTCGGCCATGAGCAGGGCCAGGCTCTGCACCAACGAGCGTTTACCCACGCCGGCCGGCCCCACCAGGATGATGTGGCGATTTTCGGCCAACGCCAGGAGACTCAACATATCGCGCAGCAAATCCTCGCGGTAGAACACCGGCGCCAGCTCGCCGGCCTTGGCCTGCGCCACCCAATCGGGACTGGTGAGGCGCTTGGCCACGGCCGTGTCGGCCAGCAGGCTGGTCATGGCGGCCGGGGTCACGCCGTAGCGCTGCAGCATGGCCGAGGTGGAAACGCCCTTTTGGCTCATGGCTGCCAGGGCATGGGCTGAGCCGACGTAGATTTCACCCGCGGCCTGGGCAATCGCGCGGGCTTCGTCCAGCACCACGATCATCTCGTCCGAAAGCGCGGCCGGCCGGCCGTCATCGCCCATGAAATCCAGATTGGCGTTGGCGCCGTCGCGCATCTCAGCCATCGTCTGCACGGTGCGCGCCATGTCGTCCAACTTGAAGCCGCGCTCGGCCGCCAGTTTCTGCAACACACGGTTGGCGTCGAAGTCCGGGTTGGTGACGAACAGGTAGAGCAGCATTTCGGGCGTCAGCACCGTTTTGTTGAAGCGCTGACGCAGCGCCCTGGCGGCGTTGAGCGCCTTGTTGGTCTCCGGCGCGAGGATGTTCGGATTCAGTGTTCCCATACGTGTTTCCTATGCTTCGAGCGATCTGGGAGGTATAGCCATGGTTTTCACGCTCCGCGCCGTCGGTTTTCCAGGCGCAGCGCGGCCACGGCCAACAGCAGCGCCAGGCCGACGACGCCGGCGCCGAGCAAAAAGACATCGTGCAGGCCGGCGACCAGGGCGGCGGGCGGCGCGCTGGTAACGTCAGCGCCGACAGGAATGGACGTGGCGGCCTGCACGCGGCTGGCCCACAGCGCGCCGAGTGTGGCTACGCCGGCCGTTTGCCCCAGCACACGCGCCAGCGCCAGGAGGCCGGAGGCAATGCCCAAGCGTTCGCGGGGCGCCGCGCCCATGATGGCGCTGTTGTTGGGGGCGTTGAACAGGCCGATGCCGAGGCCCACCAGCGCGTACCGCAGGATGTAGCCGCTGCGCGTGGTGTCCGCACGCAGCGTGGAAATCAAGACGAAGCCTATGGTCAACAAGGTCAGGCCAGCCACGCAGATGGCGCGCGTGCCAAAACGATCCGACAGCAGGCCAGCCAGCGGGCCCATCAGCCCCAGACCCACCGGAACCACGGCCAGCAGCAGTCCCACCTGCTGCATCGGATAGCCGAGGACGTTGTTCAGGTAGAACGGCATCAGGAAGGTGGAGCCGGCCATGGCGATGAAAACGAGCACGCCAGTGACCAGGTTGACGCTGAAGAGACCATTGCGGAAGAGGTGCAGGTCAACCATCGGCTGGGGCGTGCGCAGGCTGGCCAGGACGAAGCTGATCGCCAGCAGCCCGCTGCCCAGGAGCAGGCTGATGACGAGCGGACTGCGCCAACCCGCGCCCTGGCTGAAACTAAGCGCCAGCAGCAGGGAGAGCAGCGCGCCGAAGAGCAGCAGCGCGCCAGGCGCATCGAAACGCTGGCCGGGACGCGGCGGCGACCACGGTACAAAACGGTAGACCAGGGCCACCCCGATGATGCCGACCGGAAGATTGACATAAAAAATAGAGCGCCAACTGAAATGTTGAATCAGCAGGCCGCCCAGGGTGGGGCCAGCCATGATGCCGAGCGAAACGATCACGCTGCCGTAGCTCAGGGCGCGACCGCGTTCGCTGGCCGGAAAAGCCTCCGTGATGAGAGCTGAACCGAGGGCGGCCACCATGGCGCCGCCGATGGCCTGCAGGACGCGGAAGGCAATCAACCAGACGATGTTGGGCGCCAGTCCACACAGGGCCGAGGCCAGCGTGAAGAGAATAAAGCCGCTGAGGTAAATGTTCTTCTTGCCGCGCATGTCAGCCAGGCGCCCAACCGTGAGCAACAGGCTGCTGAGGGTCAGAAGATAACCCAGCACGACCCACTGCACCAGGGCAAACGTCGCGCCCAGGTCTCGTTCCAACGTCGGCACAGCCACGTTGACAATGCTGCCGTCGATCGTGGACAGGAAGATGCCCATGCCTACCGCGCTCAGAACCAGCCACTTACGGCTGTAGTCAGGCGCGGGCAGGGCGTGAGGGTCTGGCGCGGCCAGCGAAGATCGTTCAGCCACGGCGTGGCCTACGGCTGCAGCGGGCGGCGCTTGTCAATGTCGAAGCCGTAACCGTCTACGAGGACATGCATGGTGACGCCAAGCATCGCAACGGGCTTGATCTCCTCCATTTTGTGAATGTCGGTGTATTCGAGCGAATTGCAGTCCACGATGACGACGCTGTGCTGCCCAATGACGCGCAGGCGGTTGTCCGCTTCGATGACGATGGCGGTATCCTCGTCAATGCCGACGCCGAGCAAGAACGGGTTATACGCGGCCGCGGCCATCAGGCGGCCGGTGCGCAGGCGCTGACTGAAATGCTGATCAATGATCAGGCGGTTGGTTAGCCCCAAGCCGGGCGCAAAATTGATCATGCGCTGGATCGGCGTGCTGCCCTGCTGGCCGAAAGCAATCATATGTTCGCAAAGCACGGCTGCGCCGGCGCTGGTGCCGCCCACCAGGACGCCGTTGGCATTGGCGCGGCGAATGGCCTGCGCCAACGGGGTGCCGCCCAACAGGGCCGAGAAGCGCAGCTGGTTGCCGCCGACCAGGAAGATGCCCGTGGCTTCTTGCAGCGGAATCAGATGCGCCGGGTCAATCGCATCCTCGCGCTGGAACACGGGCAAAATCTGGACGGCTGCTGCGCCCAACGACTGAAAGATCTCCAGGTGCGCCTGACCGGCTGCCTGCCGGTCTTCGGACGCCGTGGGAACGACCACCAGCCGCGCGGCGTCGCCTCCAGCCAGGGTAAGAAAATGGCGCAAGATGCGGCGTGCGCCAGCCTTGTCTTCGGAGCCGCCGATGGCCATTAACGGGCCGCGCTGGCTGCCGGTAGGAATAG
>JBGAVB010000029.1:0-13621 GCA_044228345.1 Anaerolineae bacterium
TGGGGCACTACTTGCCTCGCCAGGCGGCGCACTGATGTTTACACAGAGCCTTCAACGCACCACCCTGGCGAATGGACTGACCATCCTGGTCAAACCAGTGCTCACGGCCCCGGTCGCCAGCATCTGGCTGTGGTACCGCGTCGGCAGTCGGCTGGAAGTGCCAGGCATCACCGGCGCCTCGCATTGGGTGGAGCACATGCTTTTCAAAGGCACGGAAGCCTTCCCGTCAGGCGAGGCCGATCGGCAGGTGGCGCGCGTCGGCGGCGTGCGCAATGCCATGACCTGGATTGACTTCACCACCTACTACCAGACCGTGCCTGCGGAGCATTTTGAGCTGGCCCTGCAGATCGAAGCCGATCGCCTGGTCAACAGCCGTTTTGACCCGACTGAGGTTGAGAGCGAGCGCACCGTCATCATCTCTGAACGACAGGGCGCGGAGAATGAGCCGCTGTTCCTGCTCGATGAGGAAATCAGGGCCGCGGCTTTCAAAGTACACGGCTATCATCACGGCACGATTGGCTGGCAGTGCGACCTGGAGCAGATGACGCGCGAGGATCTCTTCAACCACTATCGGCGGCACTACACCCCGCGCAATGCCGTCGTCGTGGCGGTCGGCCCGTTCGACGGGCCAGAAGTCATCCAGAAGATCACCGCTTACTTCGGCCAGATCGAGGCTGGGCCTGCGCTGCCCTCAGAGCGCAGCGTGGAGCCGCCGCAGGCCGGTGAGCGCCGCGTGATTCGCCGCGGACCAGGCGACACCGTGTACCTGGCCGCTGCCTATCATGTGCCTGCTGCCAACCACCCTGACCATTTTCCGCTGGTGGTCATGGACACAATCCTGGGCGGCGCCAGCGCGATGGGCATGTTTGCCGATGCTGAACCGAGCCGCAGCTCGCGGCTCTATCGCGCGCTGGTGGAAACGGGCCTGGCGGCCGATGTGGGTACGCAGTTGGCGCCGACGGTGGCGCCATTCCTGTACACCCTGAACGTCACCGTGCAGGCGCCCGCCGAACCAGAGGCGGTGGAAGCCGCCTTGCTGGCCGAAGTGCAGCGCATGGTGGAGGCGCCGGTAAGCGAGGCCGAAGTGGCCAAAGCGATCAAACAAACGCAGGCCGAGTTCGTCTATGGCGCGGAAAGCGTCACCGACCAGGCTTACTGGCTCGGTTTTAGTGAAATCGTGGCGTCTCAAAGCTGGCTCGATTCCTACCTGGAACGCCTGGCGGCTGTCACCCCGGAAGACGTACAGCGCGTTGCCGCGACCTATCTGGGCGCAGATCAGCGCACGATCGGCATCTTCTTGCCGGAGGAATTGTCCTGACACGATAACAGGCCGCGGATGAACACGGATCGCCACGGATTGTCTGTTGTCATTCACGGTTGTGCCCCCGGGGCATGAGTAACTGATATGAGAAACCAAGAGCGAGTCTTATGAACAAACTGGCTGTCCCTGATTCAACTTCCATTACCCGGCAGCGCTTGAGCAATGGGCTGATCGTGCTGGTGCATGAAAACCATACCAATCCTTCGGTGGTCGTCAGCGGATATCTGCGCGGCGGCTCCCTGCTGGAAACGCCGGCCCAGAGCGGCCTGGCCAGCTTCACGGCCTCGATGCTGCGCCGCGGCACGGCCAACCGCTCCTTTGCGGAGATCAACGAGACGCTGGAAGCCGTAGGCGCATCGTTTGGCGTGGGCAGCGGACGCCATATCACCGATTTCAACGGCAAATGCCTGCGCGAGGACCTGCCTTTGCTGCTAGATATCATGACCGACATCCTGCGCCATCCGGTCTTCCCTGAAGAACATGTGGAAAAGGTGCGCGGACAGATCCTGACGGGTCTTCAGGAGCGCGACAATGATACGCGCAGCATGGCGTCCCTGACCTTCCGCCAACTGCTCTACGGCGCGGATCACCCTTACGGCCGCAGCCTATCCGGCGAACGCGAAACCGTGCTTGGCCTGACGCGACAGGACATGCTCGACTTCTACCATCGCACCTACGGCCCGGCCGACGGCGCCCTCGTCATCGTGGGAGATGTGCAGACAGACAGCCTGCTGGCGCAGCTCGACCAACTGCTGGGGGATTGGGCGCGCCCGACGGTCAGCGCCGCGCTGCCGCCCGTCGCCGCGCCCAACGGCATCGTTCAGCGCAGCGTGGCCATTGCCGGCAAGACGCAGACCGACATCGTCCTGGGCTGGTTGGGGCCTGAACGAAACGACCCCGACTACTACGCGGCGTCGTTGGCGAACACCATCTTGGGGCGTTTCGGCATGATGGGTCGTCTGGGTGAGAACGTGCGCGAAAAGCAGGGCCTGGCCTACTACGCGTACAGCGCCGTGGAATCGGGCGAAGGCCCTGGCTCCTGGATGGCGGTGGCCGGCGTCAACCCGGCGAACGTCGAGCGCACGATCAGCAGCGTCCTTGAGGAGATCGTGCGCTTGCGCGACGAACTGATCCCGGAGGACGAGCTGGCCGACTCGCAAGCCTTCATGACCGGCATCTTGCCCCTGCGATTGGAAACGAACCAGGGTGTGGCCGACACCATTTCCGATATGGAGCGCTTCAACCTGGGACTTGATTTCCTGAATCACTACCCCACCTTCATCAAAGAGCTGACCTCCGCGCAGTTGCAGGCGGCCGTACACCGTTTTCTGGACCCGGCGAATTACGCGCTCGGTGTTGCCGGCCCGCCGGCGGCCGCATGATCGCGGCTGAACAGGACGCACACTCCTATGACGCTGGCGATTGGCGTTGATCTAGTCGAGGTTGCGCGCGTGCAGGCGGTGCTTGATCGGCATGCGGCGCGCTTCCTGGCGCGGGTGTACACCGCCCAGGAAGCGGCCGACTGCCAGGGTCAGGCCGCGTCGCTGGCCGCGCGCTGGGCGGGCAAGGAGGCGGTCAGTAAGGCGCTTGGCACGGGCTGGGACGGTCTGCAGTGGACCGAGATCGAGATTGTGCGCACGCCGCAGGGAAAGCCCATCGTGGCCCTGCACGGCGCCGCGCGCGCGCAGGCCGAGCGCCTGGGCTTACAGCAGTGGGCCATCAGCCTGTCGCACACCGCTGCGTACGCCGTGGCCTTTGTCGTCGCCCACGGATCCTCATGAAAGCCGCGCGGCTCGCCTGGCTGCTGCTGCTCATTGCCGGCCTGGTCTGGATCAACGCGACGCGGGTGCGGGATGCAACCCTGCTTGGTCCGCCCGGCCAGCGTCCGCCCAGCCCGCAGGTCGGCTTCCCCGCGCCGGACTTCAGCCTCAGCAACCTGGACGGCCAGAGCGTGCGGTTGGCGGACTGGCGTGGGCAGCCGCTGGTGCTCAATTTCTGGGCCACGTGGTGTCCTCCCTGTCGCGCCGAAATGCCGGCCTTGCAGGCCGCCGCGCAGGCGTATGGCGACCAGGGCGTGCGCGTGCTGGGCGTTAACCAGGCTGAAGACCCGAACCCGGTGGTCGGGTTCATGCAGACGCTCGGTTTGGATTTTCCCGTGCTGCTCGACCGTGACGCCGCGGTCAGCCAGCTCTACCGTGTGCGTTCGCTGCCCACGACCTTCTTCATAGATCGTGAGGGCGTGATCCGCGAGATCGTCATCGGCGGGCCTATGAGCCAGGCCTTGCTGACAAGTAAGATGGAAAGTCTGCTGAAGTAGGGACAACGACCGTGCTGCGAACCATTCTGATTGCCGGCGTCAGTCTGCCGGTCAAGCCTTTGCTGGCGCTGGCGGCGCTGTACGCGGCGCTGTGGTTGGCTGCGCGCCTGGCACGCGCTCGCGGCCTGGATGGCGATCACCTCTGGAACCTGGGTTTCGTCAGCGCCATCGCGACGTTGATCGGCGGTCGCCTGGCCTATGTTGTGCAGTTCTGGTCGGCCTATCAGCAAGACCCGCTCGCGATTGTCTCGCTGCGGCCGGGCACCCTGGCCTGGACGCCCGGCCTGCTCATCGGTCTGCTGGCCGGATGGCTCTACGTCCGGCGCCTGCGCCTGCCGCTGCTGACGGTGCTAGACGCGCTCGCGCCAGGCGTCCTGCTTGGGCTGGCGATCCTGAGCCTGGCCAATTTCTTAGCTGGCGATGCCTATGGCGCGCCTTCGACGCTGCCGTGGGCGGTGGACGTGTGGGGCGCCCGGCGCCATCCCGTGCAGCTTTATCAACTGGGCGCGGAAGTGCTGGCGCTTCTGGCGGTGCTGCGCCGACCGGCGACCTGGCCGGGCCAGCGCGCCTGGCTGGCCCTCTTCCTCTACGCGCTCAGCCGCCTGCTGTGCGACGCCTTCCGCGGCGACAGCTTGCTCCTGGCCGGCGGGTTCCGCGCTGAGCAGCTCATCGCGCTGGCCGTGGCTCTGGCGGCATCGCCGCGCGTGCTGGCTGCGCGTACTGACCGCGCCGCCGCAGGCTGACATCAGCGCGGCTCAAACTACCTCAAGAGAATCAAGTCTTCTATAACATAGTCGCGCCAGGCAAACCTGCGGCTCCAAGTCCTGCCTGCGCCATCCAGACGAGCTACACAGAACGATCCGGCGGCCGCAGCTCTAGGCTGAAGCTTTGCCAGTGTTCTGCGCAACCCGGAATTCGACGATCCGGCGAATCAAATCCGTGGGCAATGGTTGGTCGAGTGGAAACTGCACTGAACCCTTCCCCTGCTTGTAAGGCTTCAGGTCTTCCTTGAAGGCCTCAAGCCCACTGGGCGCCGGATAAAGCCCGACGTGCCGCTCATAGCCTGCGAAGTGGACCAGGTGTTTCCCGTTCAGATCGAACGTGGGGATCGCGTAACTAATCGTCTCTGTCGCGGCGGGCGCTGATGCCTTGATGAGCGCGCGCAGCTCCGCCAGCACCCGCTGAGTCTCGGGTGGAAATCCCGCAATGTACTCATCAATGGAATGAGCCGTTGATCTAGTCGCCATGCTGTCCTCCTACCTATTCGTGCTTGAATGCGTGGCGCCATTGTACTACGAAAGCCTGTCTAGTCTGGAATGGGACACCCAAGTCTACGCCGCGCATCGTGCTGCTCACGTCAAGAATGGCTTGACTCGCGGCCAGCTGTGAGCTAAGAAAAGCACCGTGGCCATGACGAGGAGTGTTCCCCCAACGCCGTTGAACCACGCGGCGGCCTGGGCTGACCACGCACTGCGCAGCCACGGCGCCAGCAGCAGGCACAGCAGCCCGCCGTTCCAGCCGAAATAGCTGAGACGCGGCAGCAGGTCATTGCCCCGGTTGCGGCCCTCGATGACGCCCCAGCGTGGCAGAATCCAATAGGCGACGCCCAGGGTGAACTGGAGAATCCAGCCGAAGAGCACAAAGAAGACGTGCACCGGCAGCCAGACCCAAATGCCGGGCAAGATGCCAAGTCCTTTCTGGAGCAAGATCAATCCGCCTAACGCAAACCCGACTCCCAGGTAGATGAACGAGGTGCGCACGAACCAGCGGGACAGGGTCGGCATCACTTACCTCCTGCCGCGCTGCCCAACGGTTTGACGCGTGACCATGAGTTCCAGACGAACACCCAGCCCGCGCTGACCTGCAGTAGGCCGGACGCTACGAGCAGCCAACCCCAGATCGGCGCGGGGCTGAGCGCCTGTAACGGCTCGGCTAGCAGGCGCAGCAGGAGGCCCGTGTTCAACGCCCCATAGACGTACCAGGCGGCGCGTTCATTGCCCCGCGGCTGTTCCTTGCTGAGGCGCGGAAACATCCAGAAGACCACCCCAAAGATCAACTGGCTCGCCCATCCCACCATCAGCAGATGATAGGCCACCGGGCGCAGCGCCGCTACATACGGGGGCAGCGTAAGCACCTGCGACCAGAGCAAGGCGGCGAAGATCAAGACCGCCACAGCGAAGTAAAGAAAAGCGGTCTTGATGCACCAACGGGTAAATGTCGGCATGGAAAATCGTGTCCTTTAGCGATTGATGAGGGCAAGCCCTCGACCCAAATCATCGCGCCATGCTACGCTGGGGTCTGCGACTTTTGTCATGTCGGTCTTGCCCCGCTCGCCAGGGCGATAGGTCACGACTCCGGCGTGACAACTCGCGTTAGGTCACATTTCCGGTGTGACGGCTCTCGTTGTGCAACCACATCGTCCGCCCCGGAGGCCGGACCTACGCCTCACGGGCAGCCGCGGCACCCGTAGGTCACATCTCCGGTGTGACGGCTCTCGTCGTGCAACCACATCGTCCGGCCCGGAGGCCGGACCTACGCCTCACGGGCAGCGGCGGCAGGCCAGCGACTTAGGCTACAGCGCCGTCTGGTCAGCTCGCCCGATCATGCATGCTTGTGCGGCGTCGGAACGCAAGAAGGCCGGGGGTGACTTTCACCCTCGGCCTTCTTGGCTTCAAATCCGCCGTTTCCAGCCAGCTTTTCGTTGGCTGAACCGTGGAGCCGTTATGGCTTGTTGACGGTGCGCATGTACGCGATGATGTTGGTCAGGTCCTGATCGGTCAGCGCCGGGTTGCCGCCCTTAGCAGGCATGTCAACGCCGGTGGTGTTGGCCGGATCACTCGCGGGACGGCCCTTCTTGACGAATTCCAGGATCTGGGCATCGGTCTCTGACTTGATGAAAGTCGAAGTGACCCACGACTTGCCGAGACCCTGTACGCCAACAGCATCGGGACCATGGCACGCGATACAGGCCGTGTCATAGAGTTTCTTGCCGGCGACAGCGTCGCCCTTCATCGTCGTATCAGCAGGCTTCGGGGCTTCGGTGGCTTTGGCCGGAGCGGGAGTTGCCGCGCCGCCCCCACAGGCGACGAGAGCCAGGACGACAACAACCAATACCGCAAACAACCAGAATTTACGCATACGATTTGATCTCCTCCGATTTTCTCACGTGATGATCAACCACCCCGTCAGTCGTACGGAAGGCTTTGTGGCTGACGTGGCTGAACCCAAGCATACTACAAAAGGCGCTTTTCGTCAATCTCGGCATGGCTTGTGACGCACTGCGCAACGGCTGCACAATCGCTGCTCCGGTCGCCATCCCAGCCTTTCTACTGGCTGGCGGGCGTCGCTTGCCCCTGCATCTTGCCGCCCGGCATGCCCATACCCCCTGGCATACCCATACCCCCTGCTTGCGTCTTGACCGCCGCCCAATCCATGACCGCGCCGTTCATTTTGGCCGCCAGAGCCTGCGCCGCGCTCGTGGTGCTGACCGCCAGCAGGCCCGACGCCATTGGCGTCTTCAACTCCTTGCTGCTCACATACGCGGCCTTTTCGGCCTCGATCCAGGCCTGCGTTTCATAATCGTGGACATAGGTCGCCATGAATTTCTGATCGCTGTGCTTCGCCAGATAGCGCACCAGGTCGCCAATATCATCAAAGAGCAGGCTTTCGTAGTCGCCGGCGCTCACTTCATGGATGGCAGCGCAGGCAAAGCGCATATCGTTGATGATCATATCGCAGTCAGCGCACTTATCTTCGCCCAGGCGGACAGTCGGCGGCTTGATTTCGGTTTGCCCCCGGCTGCAGCCTGTCAGCGCAAGCGCCAGCACAACGGTTACGAAAAGAATCACACGCGTCTTCATTTTTTGTTCTTCACCTTTCTCCGCATTTTTACGGTTCTTTTTCCATGGCGAGCCGGCCATCAGCGTTCACCAACTCGAGTCTCGACTTCCCACTCTCCACACAGTTCTATGTCAGCATTCAGCATTCCTCATTCAGCATTCCTCATTCAGCTTTCCTCATTCAGCTTTCCTCATTCAGCTTTCCTCATTCAGCTTTCCTCATTCAGCTTTCCTCATTCAGCTTTCTGTCACTGCGCACCTTGCACTTTGTGCTTTGTACTTTGTACTTTGTACTTTGCACTTTGTCCTCTACCTAAAAATCCCCCCGCTGCCGAAAGCGTGCGTACGCCAGGCCGAGGGGCGCCAGCACCCAGACCACGAGCACCGCCAGGAATATCCACAGCAGATTGCTGCCATAGGTTTGCAGTGCGTAGAGCCCGGCCGGTCCCAATACATCCAGCGTGGCGTTGATGCTAAGGATGGAGGCCATCTTGAACACCTGCAGCGGGTTGGCGCTGGCCAGTAGGAACAAGTCGGCAATCTTCAGCCGCATCGAAACCGCCGTCCCCATCATGCCCAGGTCGCCCAGGAAGACGAAGGTCAACCAGAGGAAGAGCGAGATGCCGATGGCGATGCCGGCTTTGTGGGCAAAGGCGGAGATGACGAAGCCAACGCTCAGCATCGTCAACGCCAGCAGAAACGCCAGCCCGACCAGGGCCAGGTACGTATCGGCGTAGGCCATGCCGTTGGCGGCCATGACCAGGCCGGAAATGCCGAACCCCAACGTCAGCGCGGCCAGGATAGCCAGGGCCAATCCCAGGTACTTGCCCAAAAAGACTTCCAGCCGTGTAACGGGCTGCGCCAACAGGTAGCCCAGGGTGCCCCGCTCGGACTCCGCCGCCAGGCTCTGCGCGCCGACAGTCAACGCCATGAGCGGCACGATCAGGAGCACCAGGTTGATCAGGCTGGCGGCCGTGCGCCCAAAGCCGGCAAACCCCACCACGCCTGCGCCAGACAGGGCCAGGAACGAAAGCCCCAGCGCCAGGACGGTGAAGGCGACGGTGTAGAGCACAAACCAGCGGTTGCGCAGCGAGTCGCGCAGTTCTTTTTGCAGGAGCGTTGCCACATTGCGAAAATCCATGATCTTCCCTCACACCACTTCAAAATCGCGCACCGTGATCTGGGCTGCGGCCAGCGCCTGGATCGGCTGTGCCTTGTGCCCCGGCTGCACGTCCACGTAGATGCCCGTGCCGTTGCGCGAGGCGGTGAACCCATCCCGCTGCAAGATAGCCAGCGCGGCGTCGAGCGCAGCATCGGGCAGATAGAGCTTGACACGACTCTTAAGCCCAACCGTCACGGCCAGATTGGCTGCGGGCACTTGGGCGATCAGATGGCCTTTCTCCAGCACCAGCGCGCGGTCGGCCAGGGCCTCCACTTCTTCCAGGCGGTGCGAGGTGAAGAGGATCGTCTTGCCAGAGGTCTTGACCTCTCCCAGCAGCTGCAGGAACTGGTCACGCGCCACCGTGTCCAGGTTGGAGGTTGGCTCATCGAGCACAAGCACGGGCGGATCGGCCAGCAGGGCCAGGGCCAGGGCCAGGCGCTGTTTCATGCCGCCGGAGAGCGCGCTGACCGGCTTGCCGGCATGATCGGCCAGGCCAACCTGGGCCAGCACCGCCTGCGGCCGCATGGACGGTACGTGCTTGAGACGACCATAGAACTGCGCCGTGGCCAGGGTGGTCAGATCATCGTAGAAGGCCAATTCCTGCGGCACGTAGCCCAGTTGGCGGCGCGCGTCGCGCCCGTGGCGCCGGGCATCGAGGCCGTTGATGCCGATGCGGCCCTGGTAGTCGAGCAGACCCAACAGGCATTTGATGGCCGTCGTCTTGCCGGCGCCGTTCGCGCCCCACAAGGCCAGCGCCTCTCCGGCCGCCACCTCGAAACTAAGATCGGCGACCACCGTGACCTTGCCGAACCGCTTCTGTAGCCCAGCCACCTGGATCATGGCGGCGGAGTTGGATGGGGTTACGCGTGACGTTTTCATGCTGTTACCTGCCTGCGCCGGAACCAGGACAGCCGGCGGCGAATTTCAGCGCGGGGTTGTGTGCTGGCTAGAATGAGGATGGCCAGGGCCAGCAGCCCCAGCGCTGCGGCCAGCGCAGGCGCCCGCGCCGGGCGCGTCAAGCCGGGGCTTGGGGGAATGACCGGCGGAGTCATCAGTGGGTTGGCGTCGGTCATTTTGGGCCGCGGCTGCGTGATGGGGAAGGCACGCGCGGCCAGGTCAACCGCGTCAGACGCGGGGCTGAGATTGAACAGGCGCAGGCCCGGGTAGCGGTCCATCAAGTTCTCGAACAGGCTCGTGGACTTATAGGCCAGGTCGCCGATGCCATCTTCGTTGGCGTCGAAACCGGTGTAATCGCTCCAGTAGTTGCCGCGGCCATCCTTCTGCCACAGGTTTCCCTTCAACTCGCCGCCGCCTTGAATCGCCACCTGCTCGGCATTTTCCCAAAAGATGTTCTCCCACAACTGGGCGCCGCGCACGTGCGGCAGGAACAAGAGGCCGATGTCGTTGTGGGCAAACAGGTTGAGGTGGAACTGATCGGTCAGACCGCTGGCTGTCGGCGGGCTGTCCAGGTAAATCGCGACCCGGTTGTCCAGGAAGCGGTTGCCTTCGGCCAGCACGCCGTCCATATCCTTTAGCCCCAGGCCATAGCCGCTTGGGCCGCGGCTGCGCGCCATCGTGTTGTTGATGACCTTCAGGTTCTTGCTGTTCATGAGGTAGATGGCGACTGAGTTTCCTTCCATGCGGTTGCCGATCAGCGTGTTATTGTCGCAAAACATGAAGTGCAAGCCGTAGCGACCGTCGTGAATCACGTTGTCGCGAATCGTGACGTCGCTGGAGAACCAAATCACCGCGTCGCGGCCGTTCGCAATCGTGTTGCCTTCCAGCAGGCTGTCGTGACTGTACCAAAAGCGAATCAGGTCGCCGCGATGGGCCGACGGCAAATCCATGCCGCGCACGACGTTGCCGCGCACAATGCCGCGTGGGGCGTTGTTCAGGTAGATGCCGAAGAGGACATTATCCAGGTGATTGCCCTCGATGACTGTCCGCTCCGCCCGGCTCTCGATGCCGCCATCCTCGTGTTCAAGCACGCGCCCACTGTTGCGCACGGTGAAACCCCGCAGCGTGACCCCGGGCGCGGTGATGAGGACGATAATGCCGTCACCGCCGCCGTCAATCACCGGATTGTCAACGCCGACGATCGTCAACGGTTTATCAATCACGATATGTTCCGGGTAGACGCCAGCCTGCACCTCGATGGTATCGCCCGGCAAGGCCTGAGCAATGGCCGCGCCGATGCTGGTCACCGGGCCGTAGGGTGCGACGGTAATCGTGCTGGTCAGAGCGCGGGGTTGGATGATGGTCAGTAGGACAGCCAGGAACAGATACATGGTTCGATTTCCAAACGAACGCGCCTTAGCTGCTGGTCGGCGCGTGGGTGCGCTTTTCGGCGTCAAGCAGGGGTTTGTAGGCCGCGCGGTGCAGCCACAGGCCAACCAGAATGATTGCCGATGCCGCAATTGCCAGGTAGAAGCCGGTATCCACCATGGCCGTGGTCTTGAACTGACCGACGACGCCAGTGCCCAACAGGGTGGGGGTAAACGGCTTGATGCTGCTTGAAAGCGGCGCCGCCGGATCCAGGTTGTGACCAAAGCTGTATAGCCAGAAGAAGAGGTCAGCCAGGAAAACCAGCGGGTAGGCGATGACCGGCAGCGCCAGCAGAGCCGCCCACTGGTTGTGAATGAAGATGGCCGCAATCAGCAGCAGCGCGAGCGCGACAATGGCGATCACGGAGAATGAACGCTCGAACGCTGCGGCCTCTTCCATCTTGGGCATGCCGATGTAGTGATTCAGGCCATCAATTTCTTTGGCGTCGCCGCCCACGCGGTTGACATACAACTGCACCGTCAGCCCCTTCGGGTACTGCGGGGCATGGAGCGTCATCGTCCAATAGGGCAAAAAGATCGAAACCACTACCAGCATGGCCGCCAGCATGAACATGACCGTGGGCATGACATACGTGTTGGGATTGACCATGCGGGGTGAAGGCGTATCGGATGGGGCTGTCATCGGCTGCTTGTTTTGGTTTGTCATTATTTCTCTTTTTCGCCAACCCTTTCTGTGGTGAACTTCCCGATGTCGCATGGCGTCGGGCGGGGCGGGGGGCTGCGTGATGCGGCAGTGACCACATCACGCAGCAGGGCACTTGCGAAGCGTGATTTTACGGTTTGACGAGCATGTAGCCTAACATCTCCAGGTGCAGGGCCGAGCAGAACTCGGTGCAGTACCAGGTGAATGTGCCCGGCAGGTTGGCGTCGAACTCAATAGTGTTCGATTCGCCTGGCTCCAGGCTCAGATTGATGTTATAGCCGGAGAGGGCAAAGCCGTGCGTGGCATCGCGCGCGCGCTCGATGCTGGTCAGGTGCCAGATCACATGATCGCCCTTCTGCAGCTCGACGCGGTCCGGCGTGAAGTGACTGCGCACCACGGTCATCCAGATTTCGACCTGGTTGCCGTTGCGCACCACGCGCTCTTGGCCGGCATCCACCGCGTTTGCGTCTTTGGCCATGGTGATGGTGTTGAAACCAACTTCAGGGTAGACCTCCCAGGCGTGCAGCTTGTCGGCCTTGATGATCTGGGCGTAGTGCGGCTCGGCCATCCCCACTGGCATATCATACAGCAGCTGCATCTTGTCGCCGGGCTGGCTGATGTCTATCAACTGAAAGTTCTGCGGCAGCAGCGGGCCTACATTGACGAAGCGATCTACGGACCACTTGTTGAGCGCCACCACATACTTGCCATCGGGCGACGCGGTGTCGCCTTCGGCCGCGGCGATGTGACCGATGTTGTAGTGCACAGGCAGCTTGCCTTCCAGCTTCCAGCCGTCCTTGCGATACGGCTCGCCCAGGCTCCAGCGCGCGACGGCGCTGTCGAGGAAGAGACTGGTGTAGGCATAGCCCTGGTCGTCATAGACGGTGTGCAGAGGGCCGAGGCCCAGTTCCACCTGCGCCTGCAGGACATCGTCGAATTTCAGCACCGGCACGCCGTAGGCATCCTTTTCGGTGGGGCCTTTGGCAATCGCGTCCTTGATCTTCGCAATGCTGTAGATGCTGACGTGCGGGTCGAGCTTGCCGCCGATGGTGATGTAATCGCCTCTTGGCGTCACATCCACGCCGTGCGGGCTTTTCGGCTCGGGTGCAAAGTAGAGCAGCCCTTCATCAATCGCGGTCTCCATGCGAATCACATCAATGCCGTTGATCTTCTCGACCTTGCCGGCCTTGTAGACCTCTTCGGCCTTCTTCCAGTTAATGATATGCAGGTAGTCCATGTCATTCTTGGACGTACCAGCCTCGAACTGCGGGCCTGTGCCATCTACCCCGGCGCCAGTTGCCAATTCGGTGTTGAACGAATTGCAGAAGACCCAGCCATCGCTCTCCAGCTTGCCGGCGTCGCACAGGTCTTGCCAGTAAGGCGGCAGCTCGATCTGGAAGGAGTTGGCCATGTCAATGCGGCCCTTTTCCTTATCAAACTTCCAGAACGAAATCAAGCCGCGATACTTGTCCTTGTACTCATCAATCGAAGCGTAGGCGTAGCCAATAGGCGCTGCATACTGCGGGCCTTCGACAACGTACTCGGTGTTCGGGGTGACGAAACTGCCGCCGTGGTCGTTGATGGCGTTGGGGTTCTTGATGATTTGCTTGGTTTCAAAATCGCGCAGGTCAATCACGGCGACGCGCGCATTGGCCTTGTCGTTGATGAAGAGAAAATTGCCGTCGTACTCGGCCGCGGTTTCACTGAGAGCCGGGTGGTGCGTGTCGCCCCAGCGAATCTTGTTAGGCCCGACGTTGCCGCCGTTGAGCACCTCTTCAGATTCGTTCGAGCCGTAGCCCCAGCCTTGCCACGATTCAGGCGTGAAAACAGCGATCATCTTCAGGATGCGCATCGAAGGCAGGCCGATCACCAAAATCTGACCGCTTTGGCCACCCGAAGCAAACATGACGTAATCATCATACTTGCCGGTTGGCACATAGGTCTTCAGAGCGGCCGCGACATCGTCTGGGGTCAGGCCGCGCTCCGCGGCGATG
>JBGAVB010000002.1:0-27617 GCA_044228345.1 Anaerolineae bacterium
CATCAAGCGGCTGGTAATCGAGCTTGCGCAGCTTGCGGGCCAGCGCCTCGCGCGGGGTATCGCGCAGTTCGGCGGGCTTGCCGCTTTCAACTTTCTTGAGCCGGCGTTCTTCGGCCACGACACCTTTGAGGCCGCCAGGCGCCGCGCCAGACTGATGGCATCGCCTTCGACCACCAGGTCAATATCAAAATTGGGCACGTTGAGCAAGAGGTCGCGCACGAAGCCGCCAACCGCGTACATGGGATAGTTCAGATCGGCGGCGACCTCGCCCGCGCGGCGCAGCAGGTTGACCAGCGCCGGCGGCAATAAGGTTTCCATGCGCGTGCTCATGTCGGGCGCCAGGCGCGTGGGCAGCGGCGCGCCCCACAGTTTGATCAGGTCGGTGCGCGTGACGATGCCTATCAGCGCGCCGGTCTGGCGGCTGACCACCGGCACCTGGCCCCAGCCGCTTTCGATCATGCGGCGCTGCAAGACTTCGATGCCATCCTCTGGCGCCACGCTGACGCTGCCCTTGCTCATTACCTGGGCGACAGGCGCTTGCGCCAGGCCGTGGCGCAGGGCGCGATCCACCTGGCCGCGGGTCAACATGCCGACCACCTTGCTCAAATCGGCCACCGGAAAGCCCTCGAAGCCAAAACGCTGCATGCGCGCGGCGGCTTCGGCCAGGGTCATGTCGGGCGTCAAGGTCTGCAGGCCGCGCGACATGATCTCGCGCGACATGATCTCGCTGACCGTCACCGAGGGGCGCACATGCTGTTGCAGCAGATCCACCAGGGTTGCGCGCACCTCGCGCAGGGCGCGGCCGCGTACGAGCGCGGCAGCGGCGCGTCGATGCCCCCCACCTCCCAATTCTGACGCAATGACGCCGACATCCACGGCGTCGCTGCTGCTGCGCGCCACGATCTGAATGCGATCGCCCAGGTCAACCAGGAGGAAAACGGCGGCCGGCTCGTAGAAATCGCGCACGCGGTGGGCCAGGGTCGAGATTTCATCGTTGAACGAAGGCAACGTGGCCGAGGCGATGATGATGGGCTGACTGCCGAACTCGAACGCCTCGCTGTTGGCAATGAGCTGATCGAGCAAGTCCTGCTGTTCGCTGCTGAGCGCGTGATGCAGGAAACGGTTCACCACCTCCAGGTTGGCGGCCTGCGGAGGCTGCAGCAGCCAGGCCACACACGCGGCATCACGCGCCGTGGTGGCGCTGTAGGTCAACGCGCCGGTGTCTTCGTAGATGCCCAGCAGCAGGCAGGTGGCCTCAATCATGGTCAACGTGATGTTTTCGTTTTGCAGGCGCTCCACCAGGAGCGTCGTCGTGGCGCCCACCTTGTCGCCGGTGTAGCTCCAGCCCGGCTGCAGGTTCGTCTGCAGTTCATGATGGTCAATGATTTGACCGCTGGTTTGCGCGGACATGCGACGCACCGGCGCGAAGCTCTGCGTATCCACCACCAGGGCGTGGGTCACGCGGCGCGGCGGCGCGTCGCTGGCGGCCACAAAGGGCAGCGCGCTGCGGTAAAGCGTCAAGAATTCGCGCACGTTGCGGTTGAGTTGGCGCGGCAAGATGGGCAATGCCTGGGGGTTCAGCTTCCACGCCGCCAGCATCGAGGCCAAGGCGTCGAAATCGGCATGCTCGTGGGTCAAAATCACCGTGAGACCGGTAGTCACGTCATCGCACTCCTATGGCGTTATTATACCATGCGGCGCTTCATAGGTCCGTAATTTGGGATAGCGCCATGCCACCCAACCGGTGATGAGGACGGTGGCTAACCCGCCGCTGACCACGGCAAAGGGGACGCCAAACGCGCTGGCGACCAGCCCAGCCTCCAACTCGCCCAACTGCGGGCCGCCCATGAAGAAAATCATATTGACGCCGGTCATGCGCCCGCGCAACTGATCGGGCGTGAGCAGTTGACGAATCGTCCCGCGGATGACCGTAGAGACCGTGTCAGCGGCGCCGGAGAGGGCGAAGAGGAAGTAGGAGAGATAGAAGTTGGTGGCCAAACCGAAGAAGAGTGTGGAGACGCCGTACAGGGCGACGCTGATCAAAAGGACATGACCCTGGCGCTTGATTTCGCCCCGGTAGGATGTGATGGCGCCGGCGACAATAGCCCCCACGGATTGGGCTGTGGAGAGCAGGCCATAGCCCTGCACGCCGACATGCACCACATCCGCGGCAATGAGCGGCAGCATCATGCGCGCCGAGGCAAAGAAGGTCGCCATGAAGTCGAGCAGCATGGTGCCCCAGATGATGCGTTGATTGTAGGTAAAGCGCAGCCCTTCGGCCATGGCTGGCCAGCCCAGACCGGCGCTGCTGGCGGCGGTGCGGCCCCGGTAACGCATCAACAGAAGCGCCAGGATGACGGCGCCGAAGGAAAGAGCATTGGCGGCGTACACCCAACTGATGTTGATGCCTGCCACCATCAACCCAGCCAGCGCCGGGCCGATCACGCTGGCAACCTGCCAGATCAGTGTATTCAGGCTGACGGCGTTGGTGAGATGTTCGCGCGGCACGAGGTTGGGCACCAGCGACTGTCGTGCCGGATTGTCGAACGCGGCTGCGGCCGCGCCCGCCGCCGTCAACAGGAAAATCGCTGCGACGCTGGCTTCGCCGCGCAGGCTCAAGTAGGTCAGAATGGCCGCGAAGAGGGTGGCGGCGCTTTGCGTCATCAGCAGGAGCCGCCGGCGGTCTAGGGTATCGGCCAGCACGCCGCCGCTGAGGGCAAAGAGAATGATGGGTATCACGCGCATCAACCCCAGGGCGCCGAGTCCCAGCGCCGGGCTGCTCAGCGCCACTTCTCGCCCGAAGAGATGCAGGGTGGTCGTGCTGCCTTTGAGCAGTTCGTACACGTGCCAATTGACGGCCGTGAGCTGCATCTGCGAGCCGATCGTGGAGATCAGCGTGCCCGCCCACAGTAGGCGGAAATCACGGTGGTAGAGAGCCGCAAAGCGCGGCGCCGACGATGGGAGCGCCATTTCTAGTAATTCACCTCGCGGCTGAGGGTATGCAGGGCGAGCAGGACGGTGCGGCCGGCTTGCTCCAACTTGGGCAATTCGATGGCGTTGGGGGCATCGCCCGGCGTGTCCGCATGCGCATCCGAGCCATCCCAACTGAGGTAGATCGTCAGCGCGCTGCGGCCGCCGAATCCGGGCGGCGCGGGTTGACCGAAGTGGGGGTCGCGACCGCGCGTCGTGGTGGCGACGCCCAGGCGGCTGGCAGCGTCTTGGAACAACTGCACGAGGCGGAAACTGCTGCCCTGGCCCAGCGCCAAGGCCTGGCCGCGCCCGCCGCCCACGCCCTGCATCTCGATCACGGCCTCGGTGTGGAGAGAGCTGAAACCGATCTTGGCCGCCATGACATTGAAGATGCTCAGACTTTCGTTGCGTTCGCCGCCAGCCCAAGCCACGAACACCACCGTCTTATTGGGCTGATACGGGCTTTGCTTGAGCGCCCGCGCCAACTCGAGCATCGCGGCCACGCCGCTGGCATTGTCGTTGGCGCCGGGGTACAACGTCCCGTCCGGCCCAACGCCCAGGCCATCGTAGTACGCAGTGACCATAATGACTTGCGCGTCCAACCCCTGCTCGGCCGCCTGCCCAGGAATGAAGCCGACCACATGGTAGTATTTTTCGCTCAGGTCAGACGAAAACTCAACCTCAATCGCCATGCGCACCGCCGCGCCGGCCGGCGTCAGCGTCACTTGCCCGGCCTTGAGACTGGCCGCGGCTGTCTCCAGTTGGGCCATGCTGCGCCCGGTAGGCGCCAGCAAACGATCGGCGACGGCCGTCGTCACGATCATCATGGGCACACGACCCCCATTGCCGCCGTAGAGCATCTTGCGCTGCATGAGCAGTGGATCATCGGACACCACCAGGAAGCCGGCGGCAGCGGTCGTGTTGATGCGCGCCGCGTCCTGTGGTCGCACGATCAGAATTTTGTCGTGCAGTTCCATTTGGCTCAATCCGTAACGATCGGAGGCGCTGGTCTCTGGATCAGGGCCGCTGACCAGGCCCATGACCACACCCTGGGCGTGACCAACGCTGTCGCGCCGGGCATAGGCTGCGCTGCGTCCCACATATTCTACAAAATCCTGGCGATAGACCAGCGCCTGTGACACGCTGCCCTGATCGTCCAGGATTTCCAGGCTGGGCGTGTGGATCAAATGGCCGCGCGGGGTGGAGTTGCTCACCATGAAGGTTTCCTGGCCCTCGACCTTTTCACCAGCCGGCAGAAGGCCAATCTCCGCCATGCGGCCGGCGATGTAGGCGGCCGCTTTGTCGGCGCCTGGCGTGCCAGTTTCCCGCCCGGCAAAAGCGGGGCTGGATAGTTGTTGAATATCCTGCAGCGCGCGGCCCGCATCGAAGCTCATCGCCTGGCTGCGATAGATACCAAGCGGCGACGTGGCGCGCAGCAGCAGAATCAACCCGACGATCGCCCCGACGCCCACACTCACGGTATAGCGGTTGAACAGGCGGCTGACATTGGCGCGCGTATCGTCCAAGAAGCGTCGCAGTCCCTGCCCCCAGAGGTTGAAGGTGAGGATAGACAGAAAGAATGCCAGGCCCGGATACCAGCCCATCCACGGATAGGAGCGCCACCAGTTACGCACGTTGGCCAGCAGCGCGCCCCATTCAGGCACATCAGAGAAGAAGTAGACAACCGGCTGCATTTGGCCCGTTTCGCCAATGGCGGCGCGAAAACCGCCGCCCATGAAGATGTTGAGGAAGCCGAGTTCGGCCAGGAGCATGAGCACGCCGCCCATTTCCAAAATGGAGAGGACCAGCAGCGAGGGCAGTAAGACGCTGAGCACGTGGCGTGAAAGCAGATGCACGGTGCGTGCACCGGTGGCGCGAGCCGCTTCGATGTACGGCTGCGGTTTGAGGCCGATTACCTGGCCGCGCACGAACTGCGCGATTTCGCCCCAGCCCACCAGCGAGACGCCGATGATGAAGACGCTCATGCCCTGCTGAATGCCCAACGCCAGGATCAGGATGAGCGCAAAGAGGGTCACCGGGAACGCAGCCCATACGGCAATGGCGCCCTGCACCAGGCGGTCAAACCACCCGCCGCGCCACCAGCCGGCCACTGCGCCGAGCAAGGCGCCGATGACCATGCGCGCGAGGGTGGCGAAGAAGGCCAGGGCCAGCGTGCGCCGTGCACCGCTCAACACCAGCGCCTGAATGTCGCGCCCCACCGGGTCGGTGCCCCAGGGAAAGGTCGTCGAAGGCGCGTAGGGCGGCGAGCCGATTTTGCCCTCGATCATCAGTACGCCGTGGGTTTCATCAGGATTGGCGGCGGCCAGGCGGTCGCCGGCGATGACCAGGCCGACCAGGCCAACCACGAGCAGCGTGCCCACGAGCAGCGCTGGGTTGGTGATCGTGCTGCGCAGCACGCGCCGCGCGCCGCGCGATGGCGGCATTTCGGCCGCGGCCTCGCCCGCCGGACTGCCGGCAGCGGCAAGGGACGGCATCGCATCGTGGCGGCGGCCTGGCAGCATGTGGCGCAGGTCAACCCAGGCTTCGCGCAGCGAGCCGAGCATCTCTGCCAGCCAACGCCGCCACGTTTGGCCTTTTTCAATGAAGTCAGCGCTGGGCGTTGCGCGCAGGCGCGGATCGAGCAGTGGGAAGAGCATTTCCAGCGCCAGATTGATGAACAAGAAGAGGATGCCCAGCGTCACCACCAGGTCCGCGACGAGCGCACGATTTCCACCATCAATCGTTTGCAGCAGGGTTTGCCCCACGCCCGGCCACACGAAGAACGATTCGACCACCGGCAAGCTGGCGAGCGAGAAGCGTAGGGAAGCGCCCAGGGTGGTCAACACCGGAATCCAGACGTTACGCAGCGCGTGGCGCAGAAGGACGCCGCGGTCGCTAAGTCCCTTGCTGTAGGCGACGCGAATATAATCCTGCCCAAGCACATCAGCGAGCGTGAGATAGGTCACTTGTACGATCTGCGCCAACGGCCGCGCCGCCAAGACGAGCGCAGGCATGAGCAGATGCGCATCCCAACCAAAGCCGGTCTGTGGGAGCACGGTGATGTCGAAGGCGCGGTACACCTTGATGTTGAGAATCCACAGAAGCATCGCCAGGATGAAGCTGGGCACGGAGACGCCGAGAATGGAAATGAGCAGCACCAGGGAGCGATTGCGGCCGCTGCCGCTGCGCGCCACGCGCAAGCCAACCGGCACGCCGATCAACGTGGCCAGCAGCAGGGAGACCAGGAGAAGCCCGGCGCTGCGCGAGAAAAACGTCCACACCAGGCCAAAGGCTGGCTGATAGGCCTTTTGCCAGTAGTAAGTGACGGGGTGGTGAAACAGGTAGTCGAAGGTGGCGACCAGCGCCTGCCCGGCGGCGCTCCAGAGCGCGGCCGGCACACCCTGGCGCCCGCGCTCGGCCACCAGCAGGCCCAGCTGGGTCAGATAAGCGATGACAAGCACGATGACCAGGGTGGTGAGCAATCGGCGCCCCAAGGCGCGCAGTGCGTGGCGGAAATCTTGAATGGACATGCAATCCCGGTTCACGGATGAAGATACCGGGGTAGGTATGATACGTCAGAGCGGATGCATCGTCAAACCGGACAGGGGAATTTCAAACAAGCGCCTGACCAAATGCTTCGAATCGGGGGATAGCTCCTTCCCCTCGTGTGCATGAGACTCCTAATCCGGCTATAATCAGGCCCGCAGTCGCCAACACGCGACGGCTTATGTCCACGGAACAGGTCAAGGCATTCATTTCATGCTGGTGGATACGATTGCAGCCATCGAGGCTGAGCTTACGCTAAAGAACGAAGTGCGCGATCTGACGCTGCGGCGCTCGCGCGAGTTGATTCGCTACTGCGCCCACGCGATTCGCGCCGCGCACCGCCATGAATTCGACGAGGCGCAGCGCCTGCTGCAAACGGCGCAAACGGCCGCCGCGGAAATGGTGGCCGACCTGGCCGCGCATCAAGACCTGTACTACGCCGGTTACACCCAAGATGCGCTCAAAGAAGTGACCGAAGCGTTTCTGGTGGTGGCGTTTGTCACGGCGGCGCCTCTGCCCGGCCCCCAGGATTTGCACGTGGTTGGCGCCACCTACCTGCGCGGCCTGGCCGAGGCCACAACCGAGCTGCGCCGCTTTGCGCTTGACCTCGTACGCCGCGGAGAAGTGGCCGAGGCGGAGCGCTACCTTGACATCATGGATGATGTCTATGCGCATCTCATTGCAATGGATTATCCTGATGCGATCACCGGCGGCCTGCGCCGGCACACCGACACAGTGCGCGGCGTTCTGGAACGCACGCGCGGCGATTTGACCGTGGCCGTGCGCCAAGAGCAGATGCGCGCCGCGCTGCACAGTTTTGAGCAGCGCCTGGGCGTCCATAACCTGGCGGCCGCCTTCGACGGCGCAGATTTTGGCGGGGACGGCGATACCGCGCAGGAGGACGCTGGCGCGCATGAGCCAGGATAGACTGATTAGGGCCAGCGAAATTGGACAGTATGTTTTTTGCCAGCGCGCCTGGTGGCTGGCACGCGTGATGAATATCCCCTCCACCAATGTGGGGGAGATGCAGGCCGGCACGGCGGCGCATCGCCAGCATGGGCGACGCGTAATCTGGGCTACCCGTGCACGTCAGGCTGGCATGGTTCTGTTGGCTGTGGCCCTGCTTTTGCTGCTCACCACCCTATGGATAGTGATACGAGGATCATGAACGTAACGGATATCAACCCAGCTGCGGCGCCAGTCCGGCGTCCTTCAAACAAAAAAGGATTGCTTCTACTCCTGGCTGCGGTTTTCTTTTTTGGCGTCCTGACGATCAACGTGGGCGCGACCGCGCCTGGGACTGCCGGCCACGGTTTGCTGACCGCTTTGTTGGGGCGCGTCACCCCCTTGCCGCCCACCCCAACCAAGACGCCGACCGTCGCGCCTGAGTTCACTGCGACGCCAACCGCCACCTCGCCGCTGCCTACGGACACCCCAGTCGCCACGGCAACGCCGACCCCTGCGCCCACGGCCGTCGCGCACGTGCCAACCGTCACTGCGGGGCTGGCGAACCTGGTGCGCAGCTATGGGTATGACCCGACGGGTCGTTTCATCGTTGTAGATCAAGATCTGCAGCAGATGATCGTCGCAGAGCCAGGAAAGATCTATTTGTTACCCGTGAGCACAGGCGATCCTGAAAAGCGTACGCGCACACCGGCCTGGAACGGTTACGTGGGCGCATACTGGGGCACTTTTTCATCGTTCGGAGTGTTTGCTGACGAAGGCTGGTTTCTATTCCGCAGCAACGGCTCGATCCTGATTCACGGCGCGCCCTACGTGCGTGATAGCAACGGCAACAAGGTCTATCAGCAGGTCGAGTCCATCGGCACCTATCCTGCTTCACGAGGCTGCATTCGCCTCAAGCCTGAGGACAGCGCATGGTTCAGCGCGTGGAAACCCGAAGGCGTGCCGGTGATCATTCTGCCATTCGGCGGCGGCGGTCTACAACTGTGATCGGTGCGCGGGGCCGTGAGGGGCCGTCGTGTTCCTGATTCTGGTCGCTCTCGCGGCGGCCGTGGTGATCGGTTGGTGGCTCTTCCGCTTGGGTAACCGAGGCCTGGCCGTCAGCGGATTGCCCCGCGGCGACGTGGTCTACACCGACACGGGCGCCTGGCAAAAACAGGAACAGCCGCTCATCAGCCGCCAGTTTGGCCTGGTGGGCAAGCCAGACTATCTGGTGGAAACTGGCAGCGGCGCGCCCGTTCCCGTGGAGGTTAAGTCCGGGCGGCGGCCGGCGCAGCCCTATGCCGGGCACATCATGCAGCTGGCCGCCTATTGTTTACTGATTGAAGAAACCTGGCGCGTTACGCCTGCCTTTGGTTTGCTTTATGCGCGCCGACCGCCACGCGCACCATGTGGCGCGTTCACACGACGATGCGGCGCGCTGCCAACATTGTGGGCTGGCGCACGCCTGTGATGAGAAATTAGCCTAAAAAAACGTCGCACAAGTTCGGCGTTCTGCAATCTACCGAGCTTGTACGACGCTTTGGGATGACTTTCGTCTCAGTCTAGAAGCTATTTGCCGCGACTTCGAGCGCGGCCACATCCAGCAAGCGGATGCGGCGGTAGCCCAGGTCAACCCAGCCCTCACGTTTGAAGGTGCGCAGGATGGCGCTGACAGTCTCGCGATAGGTGCCGAGGCGGTCGGCCAAAGCCTGGTGGCTGGTGCCAGTGATGGTGTCATTCTTCTCGGCCAGTTCTAGCAGCAGCGCGGCCAGACGTTCGGGCAGCTTCTTATACGCCACATCCTCCAGGTGCGATTCTACTTGCATCAGGCGCTTGCCAAAGGTTTGCAGCAAGCCCCAACCCAAAATAGGGTAACGCTCGGTCATGAGGCGCGCATCGGCGCGCGGTAAAATCCAAACCGTGCAGTCGCTCATGGCTTCGGCAAAAGCCTCTGGCGCCGCGCCGTCAATCAGCGCGCCTTCGCCAAAGATGGAACCTGCTTCGAGCGTTGCCAGCACCAGGCGCCGGCCTTCAGAATTGGTGCACACCAGTTGGGCGCGTCCATCCATCAATATGTGCAGCTTCTGATCTAAGTCGCGAGGCGCAGCGATGACATCGTGGCGCCGGTAGCTGGCAATTGTGATCACTTGACCAAATGATGGGTCTTCGTCGGGTAGGTGAGCAAGCACTTGCGCCAGGGATGGTTGTTTTACGTTTTTTATCATAAGGATGCGGACTCCTATCTCTTACCGCCACATCGGCACAGCCAGCGGCCGCCGGTTGTGAGTGGTGCACCTGACTGTATTGTTAAATACATCTCTTGAGCGTATTATACATCAGATTGCGCAAATACGCGTACAACGCCATTTGCCTATGTGATGTTTTCACCCTCTAATACGCACGCCAATGCCTTTTGTATCCCTATTTCCTCGAACTCTCATGAAATCTTAATGTGCATTGGCGGCCATGCGGGCAAGAAAGGGGTGAGATCACATGGCCGCCGCCGCGGCCCGCACCGTTTCATGGTCTTGCCGCATCTGCAGGAGTTCCGTGATCGGCAGAAAGATCAGGCCGCCATCTGGGTGACGAATCAGCAGGCCGTTCGGCACCACCCACGCGGGCATGCCAGGGTGATTGCGGTGCTTCTCATCGGGTGTTGCCCAGGGCGCGTTGTCGAGTAGGATCTGAATGATCAACTCTCTCATGGCGTGATGTCCCTTTCCAGAGCAACTGTCGTGGCTGTTGCCAGGTTTTTTGGAGGCTGGCGCTGACGCGTAAGCCGCCCAGGGTGACGCCGGCGGTGCTTTGGCCGGGAAAGATGCTGTCACCGACCAACCAAACGTTGGGGACGCGTGTAGCCGGCCCACGGGCGCTCAACAGGCTGTGCTGCGCAAAGCCGCCGACCATCCCTAAATGGCGACGAGTGAAGGCTTGGAAAGTGACGGGGGTCCCAGGCATCGCCAGGGTTAAATGTTGGCGAATCGCGGGCAAGATGCGCTCGACCGCTTGCAGCAGACGTTCACGATACGCTGCCTGCCGCGCCTCATACTCAGCCTGGCCTCCTGGTTGGTTGCGTAGCTCCCACCAGGGCGCGATGGCGGTATGGGTTGAGACGGTGACAGCGCGCGTGCCGGCGGGGGCGCGTGTGGAGTCCCAGGCTGGCGAAAGTGAAACGAAGACACTGTTGCCTTCGCCTAAAGGCTGACTCGGATCCATGATGATCTGATGGTGATCGCTTGCCAGGCCTGCCGGAATGGCGGCTTCGTCAACTCCCAGGTAAAGCATGAACGCGCCCCACATGGAACCGGGTTGCATCGCGGCCGCGGCCGGAGGCGGCGCGCCCGTCAGCAGGCTTTCCAGGTTCCACGGCGTCAGGTTGGCAATGACGGCATCAGCCTCCCAGCGATCCTGCTTGCGCGTGCGCACGGCCACGGCGCGGCCATGCTCCATTTCGATCTGCAGCACTTCTTGGCGATAAACGATAGTCCCGCCCTGCCGCCGTAGCGCGGCCACGAGGGTTTCGCTAATCTGCCCGACACCCCCCTGCACATGGAAAACGCCCTGACGGGCCAGATCAAGAGCTGTGGCGCCGTACAGCGCATTGGCGCCAGAGGCAGTCGTTTGCGCGCTAATGAGAAGCTGCCCATCCAAGAAGGTACGCAGCGTCGGGTCTGTCGAGCCCAATCGGTCAGCCCACGCGCCGACCGATTGCCGGGCGTAGGGCAGTAAGCTGATGTAGGATGGTTTGATCGAAGCCGCCAGGCGCATGACCTCGGCGGCATTGATTGGGGGAAAAGGCGGCGCCCCGGCCGCGAATTGCCAAACCTGGTCTGCCACACGCTCTTGTGAGCGCCAAAAACGCTCGGCGGCTGCCCCCGGAAACACGCGGCGGCGCTCTTCCTGCCAGCGCGCCGGTTCTCCGAAGCGCGTGATGGATTGATCGGGCAGCCAAACCTGCATGGCTGGTTCCGTGCGCTGCACGGGCCATTCAATGCCGAGCGCCTGGCCGGCCAACCAATGCGGTCCGCCTGGCTGAAAGCCGCCGACTAAGGTCGCGCCCGCATCGAAGCGATAGCCTTTGTGAAAAAAAGTGGCGGCGCAGCCGCCCGGATCAACATGGGCCTCCAGCACCGTGACGTCGTGACCGGCCTTGGCCAAAAGGCTGGCAGCCGTCAAGCCGCCAATGCCAGCGCCAATGACGACAATTTTGCGCTTGGGCATGCGGTTCATCCGAGAGGCCTGATGTCCGTGGCGCGGCCCGCGGCCGCGCGGCTGAGCAGTGTATGCACCTGGTTGACCGCGCGCACTGCGCTCTCGCCCAAGAAATGCCCGCGTACAGCCTCATGTAGGGTGTGGTTGCGGTTGAACGCGCGCCCGCCAAAACCAAAGATCGGTCGGGGTTCGGACATGTCGGCCACGACCTGTGACACCTCCGTCAAGGCCGCGGCCGCCTCATCGGTGGTCGCCGACATGATCACCATGGATGGCCGCAGACGCGCCAATTCAGCCACCAGATGCTCCAACGGCACGTTTTGCCCCAGGTAAATCACATGGTAACCCTGGCGGCGCAAGAAAAAGGCCATCAAGATCAGTCCTACCTCATGCCAGTCGCCTGGAGCGCAGCCAAGCACAATCGTCAAGCCCCGTTCATGCACGGGGGTGACATTGAGCAGAGACTCCAACTTGCGCCGCACGTAATGGGAGGCAAAATGTTCGGCTACCACCGTGATTTGACCGCGGTGCCAGCGATCGCCGATGTCCACCATCGCCGGCGCTAAGATCAGCTCGCACGCCGATTCGACGCCGTACATCGCAAACGCTTCGCTGAGCAGCATGTCCGCGCGCTGCTCGTCGAAGCTGAGAAGGGATTCAGTCAACTGATGGCGCAGATCCACCAGGGAGAAACGCTCGGCGCCTATCACTGGAGCGGCTGGCGCGGGCCGCTCAGACTTGGGCTCGGCCGCACCATTGCCTGGCTCCGCCCGCCTTTGCAGCAGCGTCACCGCTTGACTGATCGCCAACCCTTCCTCCAGTCGGCGTTTGAGCCAGCGCAGCGCGGCGAGATCACGGTCTGAATATAGACGGTAACCGCTTTCGCTGCGCTTTGGCTCGCAAACGCCGTAGCGCCGCTCCCAGGCGCGCAAGGTGGCGGCCGACAGGCCAGTGGCCTGTTCAACCGCTTTGATATTATAAAGTGGGTGATCCTGGTAATCTTCGGCGCGAAAAATCTCTGTCATGCGGCACCTCGTAAAAAACCGAATAATGTCAACGTCACGATGATAACACAAACTATATACTTTGTCAAATCTTTGTCTAATGTTAATCTACAATCCTTGTAACAAAAAACCGGGCTTCCTTATCGGAACCCGGTTTCTGGCGCCAACGTGAGAAATGCTTTTCTCAGGTTGCAGTGAGCGGCGAGAGTGTGGGCAGCGACAGCTTGGGTCGCTTCCCAAAATCAGGCAGGTTGGGTGGGTTTACGCTGAGGGTGCGCATGATTTCCTGAACGGCGCGTTCCAGTTGTGGGTCGCGTCCTTCCAGGTAATCTTGCGGCCGCATTTCCACTTCGATGTCTGGATCGGCGCCGTAGTTTTCCACGCCCCAGGCCACATCCTCGAACCAGAAAGAGAACTCCGGCTGCGTTGTGACGCCCCCATCCACCAAGGAGTCACGGTAGGCCAGGCCGATGACGCCGCCCCACGTGCGTTTGCCGACCAGCAGGCCGAGCTTCAGCATCTTGAAGGCATGACTGAACATGTCGCCGTCTGAGCCAGCCTGCTCATTGGCAATCGCAACCATTGGCCCCATGACCGACTCAATCGGATAAGGCACAGGCGCGCCCCAACGCGAAACATCGTAGCCCAGGCGGCGGCGCGCCAGCTTTTCCAAAATCAGCTGCGAGACATGGCCGCCGCCGTTGAAACGCACATCCACAATCAGCCCGGCGCGATCCACTTCAGCCAGGTAGCCGCGATGAAATTCGGCATAGCCGCGGGCCTGCATGTCGGGAATGTGGACATAACCCACGCGACCCTCCGAAGCCTCATGCACGCGGCGCCGATTGGTCTCCACCCATTCGCGGTAGCGCGCGGGAAATTCGGAGCGTAGGGTCTTCACCGGGAACATGTTGGGCGCCTCCGCGCCCTGGCACGCAAAGGTCACAAAAACCTCATTGCCCGCCTGGTGAACGAGCATCTCGCCCAACGGCTTGTCGCGCCCCACCTTCCGCCCATTGATCGCGATCAGCCGGTCGCCAACTTTCAGGTTGATCCCCAAACGCTGCAAGGGCGCGCTGTTGTCGTGATCCCACACATCGCCGTTGACGATATGCGTCAGCTCGTAGCTGTCGGTTGCGTCATCGTAGCGAAAATCCGCGCCCAAAAAGCCCTGCGCGTAGGATGGCTGGGGCGGGTAATCGCCGCCGTATTCATAGGCATGGGACGTGCCCAGCTCGCCCTGCATTTCCCACATCAAGTCGGAAAACTCGCTGCGCGTGGCCACGCGCTGCAGAAGGGGAAGATACCGCGCGTAGACGGCGCGCCAATCCACACCAGACATATCCTCGGTCCAGAAATGATCACGCTGCAAGCGCCATGCTTCACGGTACATCTGCTCCCATTCCGCCTGCGGCTCCACCGACAGGCGGATGCGATCCAGGTCCAACCAGCCGCTGCGCCGACTGGCAGCGCCCGAGTTCGCATCGGGTTTCTCGCCGGCTTTGAGCACACGTAGACGGCTACCAGCCTGGTAGATCAATGTCTTGCCATCGTGTGAAAGTTCGAAATCGGTAATGCCTTCAACGATGACATCCACCCGCTGCTCTTCCAGGTCATAGGCCTCCAGGCGCCCCTTGGCGGCGGGCGCGGTCGTGTAGCCGCTCTCGTTGCTCAACTCGCCTTCGGCGGGAAAGGATGAAAAGAGGATTTTGCCCTTGATGCCGCGAACCTGGTTGTATCGCCCCGTGGGCACCGGCAGCGCAATCACGCGCTCCGTGATGCCCTCCAGGTCAATCTGCACACGCGGCGGTTCTTCCTTTTCCGGTTTGACCGCGGGAGCTGCGTCCGAGGAAGGCGTTGGCGTCTCCGCCGAGGTGGAACCCGCCGGGGCAGTTTCACTCTCAGTCGGCGGCGCGGGAGGCGGTTCCGGCGTCGTGGGATGCTCTGTCTTTTCGCCCGGCGCCCGCGGCAAAGGCGTAAACGGCGATGGCAGCCCAGCCTGCAGGGTGATCAGATAGGGCTTCATGCCCCAGGTGAAGTTGAGATCAAAGTGCAGATTGTCATAGACCGGATCGAATTCCCGGTGGGAGAGAAAGTAGAGGTAGCGCCCTTCTGGGTCAAACGCGGGACTGACATCGCGCAGGATAGGCCGCGTGGCCGGCCATGTTTCACCCGTTTCAAGCAGCGTGAGCTTGATGATGGAGGTTTGCTGTGTGTCAGAAAAACCGTACGCCAACCAACGCCCGTCCGGCGACCAGGCCACGCCCCGAATCGGGCGATGATGGCTGCGATCAACGACGCGCAGGGTGCGTTCATCCAGGTCTACCACAATCAGTTCGTTGCGATGATTGGCCAACGCCACCAGGTTCTTGTGCGGAGAGGTTGCCAGGTATAAAGGCCGTCCGATATCTAGACCATCCAGGCGCGCTTCAGGGGTATCGGCGCTGTCGGCTTTGTAGATTTCCAGGGCATCCTCGCCCGTGGCATCGCTGACCACCACCAGGCGCTCGCCGTCTGCCAACCAGGATGCCATGCGAAAGCGCACGCCGTTGAGCTGGCCGTATTGGATGACCGCGCCCTCCCACAGCGCCATGACGAACGGCTTGCCGCGCGTGGTGATGGCAACCGCCCAGCCGTTGGGATGGATGCTGTACTCCTGTAGATAGTCGGCCGCATCCACGAACTTACGATTGCGCTGCGCCCGTGAACTGTTGAAGACAATGGGGATGGGCTGCGTCTGATCCAGCGCCGGATCAAAGATGTACAGCTCAGACCCGGCCTGATAGACGATGCGCTGGCCATCGGTGGCCGGATAGCGCACGTAATAGTCGCCGTGGTGTGTGTGCCGCCGCACATCTTCACCGCTCGGCAGGCAAGAGTAAAGATTGCCGATGCCCTCGTGATCGGACACGAAGTAGATGCGCTCGCCAACCCAGAGCGGTAAGGCCACATTGCCTTGCACCTGGAGCAGGCGGCGCCATTCACCCTGACCGGCGGGTCAATCCACAGATCGCCTGTCAAACCGCCGCGGTACCGTTTCCAGCGCGCCAGGTCTGTCACATGGCGGCCGATCACCATGCCTCCCGTGGGGCCATACGAGATGCTCATGGCGGGGCCGGTGGGCAGGCGCTGCGGTTCGCCTCCCTGCCGCGCGACCGTGTAGAGAAAGGAGAAACGCCTGAAAGGCTGGCCCGCGTCGCTGGCGAAAATGACTGCCTCGCCATCAGGAGTCCAACCGACGACTCGCGTTTCTGCGCCTAGAAAAGTCAGGCGTCGCGCCGGGCCGCCCGCGGATGGCATTACGTAGACTTCGGGGTGCCCTTCGTCACGACCGGTAAAGGCAACCCATTCGCCGGTCGGCGACAGCGCAGGCATGGCTATCTGACCTGGGTTGGATGTCAGACGTCGCGCGGTGCCCCCAGCCGCGGGCGTCACCCAGAGGTCATCTTCGCAGACAAAAACCACGGTATCGCGATGCAGAGTAGGAAAGCGATAGTATCCGGCGTTGGTCATGGCTTACCTTTCAAAGGTCAGGATCAGAGCAGCAATCAGAGAATTGGACAAAGGCTATCATACCATGCTTTGGTATGGCGTAAAAAACGACGCGGGCTGGCAATTTCGCTATCGCGCTGCGTCATGTTACAATGTTTGTGCTCCGTGGCACATAACTTCCTTATGCCAGATGCCAGGGGCGCCCTGATTTTGTGAGGCGAGTATGGCGCGTATATGGCGAGCGGCGTGGCTGGTGGGATTGCTCCTCGGGGCATTTTCTTCGATGACGGCGCCGATCTACGCTGAGCCTCTGCCGCCGAATGTCATCATTGAAACCTACGGCACATGGGCCGCCGGCTATCCCACGGCCATGGCCTGGGCGCCTGACGGTCGTCTGTTTGTCAACACCAAGGAAGGCCAGGTGTACCAGGTGCCCGTGGGAGGCGGCGCTGCGACTGTCTGGCTCGACCTTTCCGCGGTCGTGGTCGCATCCGTGGAGCATGGCCTCATCGGCGTTGCGTTCGATCCGCTCTATGCCACGCAGCCGTTTGTCTATCTCTACTACACCGTCGAGACCAACAGCGTCATTAGCAATCGCCTCGTGCGCTATACCGAAGTCAATGGCGCGGCGCAGGATCCCCTGGTCCTGCTCGACGTTCCGCGCACTGGGCTTGATGTCAATTGCGCCTGGCATCACGGCGGTAATCTACACTTTGGGCCAGACGGCTTCTTGTACGTCACCATCGGCGACTACGGTTGCGATGGTGGGAACAGCCAGAACCTGGCAACGCCCAAAGGCAAAATGCTGCGTTTGGACGTGCGTCCACCCTTCCTGGCTGAACCCAATGCCGCCCGCGCGGCCAACAATCCGCTCTGTTACGTCGCGCAACCTGGCCGCGTGGCTGATCCACGGGTGTGGGCATGCGGTCTGCGCAACAGTTGGGATTTTACCATTGACAGCGTGACCAATTTCATGTTTGCCACTGAAAACGGTCCTGGCTGTAACGACGAGATCAATTGGATGTTAGGCGGGCAGAATTACGGCTGGCCGCGCAGCGCCACCAGCTACTACGACTGCGTGGCTCTTCCCCGGCCCTACGCAGAGCCGATCTACGTCTTTCCCGCGCCCATTGGGATGGTTGGCATTACGCTTTTCAACAGCACGACCATTCCTGCCTGGCGCCACCACCTGGTTTGGTGCGGCAACCGCGATTACACGATGTATCATGCGCCGTTCGCCGCCGCCAGCTTCGATTCGCTCACGCCAGGCAGCGCCGTGCCTGTAGACGGTGTGACCTGCCCAACCGACCTGGAGATCGGCCCAGATGGTCGTCTCTATTACCTCGAATTTGGCGTCGTCAGCGTCCTGACCAACCAGGGATGCCTCTTGCCCTGGGACTTTGACCAAAACCAGGTCGTAGACGTGCTGGATGTGCAGCAGGCGGCCGATCAGTGGGGCAACACCTGGCCGGATGACGGTTACCGCGTGAGCATGGACAACAATTTCGACGGCGCCAATGACGTGCTGGATGTGCAAGAAACGGCAAACCATTGGGGCAACACGTGCCCCAGCCATCCTGGCGACAGGTGAACGGAGCCGCAGCGCCTGTCATCCAGCCGCGCTCATAATTCTATCACGACCGCGGCGCGGCTTCGCCTCTCCTCCTATGCTGGCATTGTACCAGCGATTCCCGAAAACGCGGCGCGCCCGCGCGATAATCCGCCCGGCGTTTGGCTTAGGAGCCTCGACCCGTATCGCGACCTCTAATTCATGCCACGCCGCAGGTGTTCATGACCGCTTCTGCTTCTTCAGCCACGGTTGTTTCTGTGGAACCGGCGCTTGGAACCGCTAGCGCCATTGAAACCGCCGCCTGGGTTTTGCGCAACGAACTGCAAGATCAGTTTGCCATTGGGCAAATGACCTACCCGGTCAGCCCTGAGCAGCCGATTCGCTTTGGCGGCCGTTTGCTCAGCCCCGCGGAACAGGCCTTTCCGATCATCAAGGAGCGCTTTCAGCGCCACGGCTACACCCTGGTCTTGCGCCGCGCCGCGGATGAAGATATCGTGCTTGCGATGCCCGGCGTCGTCCAGGCCAAGCCTTCGCGGGCGTGGATCAACGGGGTGCTCTTCCTGCTGACGCTGCTGACCACGCTCTTCATCGGCGCCAGCAGTGAAGTCAACGGTTTGCCGCGCTCGCTCGCCGATTGGCTGCGCGGGGTACCCTTTTCTTTCACCCTACTCGCCATCTTGGGCACGCATGAGTTGGGGCACTATTTCATGGCGCGCTGGCACAAGGTGGATGTGACCCTGCCCTATTTCATTCCCGTGCCGTTTGGCCTGGGCACGTTCGGCGCGTTCATCAAGATGAAATCGCCCGTGGAGAATCGGCGCGCGTTGTTTGACGTGGCGGTGGGCGGACCCCGGGCCGGCCTGGTGGTGGCGCTGCCGCTGCTGGTCATTGGCCTGCTCGCCTCGCCGGTCAAACCGATCATCAGCGGCGGCGCGGGCATGCAAGAAGGCAATTCGCTGCTCTACGCGCTGCTCAAGCTGTTGATTCACGGCCAGTGGCTGCCTGGCAACGGCGTGGATGTCAACCTGAGCTCGATGGCCTTTGCAGCTTGGTTTGGCCTGCTCGTGACGGCCTTCAACCTGCTGCCGGTCGGTCAACTGGACGGGGGGCATATCCTGTATGCCCTGGGCATCACCTCGCGCTGGGTTGGCTATGGCGTCCTGGGTGTCCTGCTGGTGCTAGGCGCAGTAGCCTGGAGCGGTTGGTATGTGTGGGCGGCGTTGATCTTCTTCGTCACTGGGCTGGAGCATCCGGCGCCGTTGAACGAGATCACCAGGCTTGACCCCGCGCGGCGAGCGCTGGCCGCGCTCGCCATTCTCATCTTCATTCTGATTTTTACGCCGATCCCGTTAGCGCCCATTCCGTAACGCCGCGGCAGAAGAACGCAGCACTCACTTTACATCAGCGTGAGCTTGTCTTGCACCAGGCTGACCAGGAACTTGCGTTCGCCCGCAGTGATGAAGGAAATGGTGATCGCCATGTCATCGCCGTCGAGCTGTGTGGCGACCACGGTGCCGCGGCCGAAACGTTCGTGCTTGACCTCAGCGCCGGGCTTGTACACAGTGGCGATGATGCGGCCCGATTTGAACCCTGTGCCGCCTGGCGCGCTCGCCGGCTTGGCCTCGGCCTGCGCGGCGGCAATCGCGGCCATTTCCCGATCGCGCCACGCATCCGCATAGAGCGCGACATCCTCGGCGCGACGAACCTGCATGCGCACACGTTCCAGGGTCTGGCGGGCCTGCGCCAGGTTCGGCATCAAGCGTCCTTTATCAACATGGCCGCTGTCGCCCTGCGCGACCACGCGCGAGGCCGTCGCCAGTGCGCGGCTCAGCTCGTTGAAAACTGCGCGCGGCTCGCCTGCGCCCAAATCCACGTTGATCAGGCGGACGCCGTGTTGGCGGCACAATTCCTCGCGCAGCTCATCACGCTGCGCCTCTTCGATCTCTTCCTGGTCGCTTTTGCGCACTTTGCGTTGGCCTTGCAGCCCTTGCAGGCGCACTGCCACCCCAACGTCAGGGTAATACAGGTCGAGCTTGAGGAGCCTTTTGGTGTTTGGATTACGTAACCAGGGCGGCGTGACATTCTCTTCCACCGCAAAATCGCCCAGGATGCGGGTGAAGATTTCGCGCCAGCCCATCGCATATTGCCACATGATCTGCCTCGTCTTGCATAGTGGATGGCGGCCAGATTGTAGGTCAAGAGCGTGTTTCGCGCAAACACCATCGGCGCGGCCGCGCTCGCGCGCGTGCTCGCCGCGGCGCTGGAACGGCTTGCGTCAGACAGTCTCGGGCAGTCTCCCGCAGTCTATGAAACGGCCGAGAAAGCGGCTTCATGATCCAGGGCAACGATGATAGCCTGAGGGCGGTGACAGATGCGGAACCTATTTGTCTTTTGGGCAGATGCCACAGGATGGGCGCATCCTGGCCCGTGTTCGACGGCTGACGCGCGTGGGGGCTTGTCTGCACTACCCAACGAATGGGCAACATGATGCTCCCGATGAGAGCATCTTTCTCCCCGTTCTCTTCAGGCCATGCGCAAGGGCATCACCAAGCTAGGTTCCAAAATGGCGAGGGGACACTAATGGTCAGATCGCTGCTGGCTACTTCAGATGGGTGTCGTTGTGCGATCAACGTGCGCAGCTCAACTTCTGATGTGTCCACCAAGTAGATGCGAGGATCGGTAAGAAGGCTGGCCAGCCCGGCAGCGTCAGCCACCGCGCCACGTATAACCATGACGCCTGCAAGAACAAGTTGCTCGCCGGTGGTGCCCGCCGGATCCATGCTCTGTGTCCCTGGAACGGGGCGATCAAGTCCACCAAATTCCCAATGTCCGCCGCGCTTACTGTGATCCTGGGATGATTTACCCACAAGAGCAAAGCTATCCACCTGAACATGCGCCTCTGAGGCCAGGGCGCGCGCATCTTGTAGCGAGATAGGCGTTGCGAAGGTGATTTGTAGAGGCAACGGGTACGTTGCAGATTGTGAAAGCAGCGTTTGACCGCGCTCACGATTCGCATCGAGGTAATCCTTGTGAGCCATCGGATCATCGAAATCAACGCTGATGGTCACGTAGTAACTGCCGTTGGATTGGCCTTGACCCGTGTAGCGAAACGAACGGGTTTCTCCCTCGAAATAGGGAGAGGCAACCAGGGCCGCCCGAGTCTGCGCTATGAAGACAAGAGCCAAGGCAACGACAATCAAGCAGAGACTCCAGTGCCAACGAGAGACACGCATGGTTGTTTCCTTTCATAGAAAAAGCGGAAGGGGGTTCTAGTTGACCATTCCTGACGGGTCGCTATATTTCCAGTTGAAACATCTGGCAATGACAATCTTGCCCAGCCAGCTGTCACTCGCTGTGTGATTATGAGAAAAGGAGTAGTTCACCTGACCTTCATTGTACAAAGTGTTACATTGGGCACGGTTGATCTCATCATAGGTGACCAAATGACGCAGCCAGGTATTTGCTGCAACCGCATTTTCGTTCAGCTCGATCTTCAATTCCTCTTTATAGCTATTACTTCCACATCCATTGGCAATTGATGCCGCGACAACAGGTAAGTCCATCCAGGCATAGCTTCTCACGTGCAAGCGATCACACGAAGCGTTTCCCCCAGGATCATAGGCCTCTTGCTCAATACGATACTCGTTGTAAGGAAAATGAGAATGCCAATACCTCATGGAGTCTGCCCGGCTTGTTGACCAATAATCATCGGCATACCACTCTAGGGTGCCAGATGAATAGTTGTTCCACCAGTGATTACCGAAGTCGGGCTGTTCGGACCATGTCCCATGATAGGCTGCGAAGGCGTACGCGGCCCGAATTCCGACCAGGCCAACGAGCGTGATCAGCATCGCAAATAGCCATGTTGTTCTCCGCTTCATCTTGAAGTCAACCTGGCGCATTGACTGAAATTCGTACATACCGCATGTCTCCTTTCAAGAATTGATAAAGGGCGAAGATAGTTCCTTCACTTCATGCTGCTGTCGTTGGTGGTACAATACCTTTGAAACCTTAAGCCGATATCACAGGCTGGTAACACTATTGCATCATTTATGTAACAGAATGACAGTCGCGATGAAGGCCCCATCGCGTCGTGTGTCATATGATGCTATGACTGGTAGATGCCCGCTCCTCACCTATGGCGTTGTCTGGAGGAGCGCTTCAAACTCTGTTGCGGCGTTGCTCAGGCTGTCGATCTGTTTGCTCAGGCTGAACTCGTCCCACTGCGCATCGGGCAGGTCATCCATAAACCAACACAGCGCGACGATCTGAGGTTCAGTATTGATTTCCGCTAACGCCTGGGTCAACCAACCGTCTGGGTAGTTTCGAGCTGGTCGCACATTCGTATCGGCCGTAAAAGTATTGGTGGAAGTGATGAAAACCGGCAAGCCGCGTGTGACGCGGTGCGCGTTTATGATCGCAAGCCAATCTCGGTAGACACGAAAACCAGCCTGAGCGCCATTCCAGGTTGGTCTGCTCAGATCGGTCGCTGGTTCTAGCGCCGGGTCTCCGCCGGCAAGCGATGATGCCTCTGGCCGACCGGGAGCTTGCACAGCAAAACCATCCGGGCTGGCCAAGGGTATGCCTGCGGCAGCTTTCTCTTGTGCTGTCTGACTTACTGCGTAAACAAGAGTGTTCATGTAGTTCAACCAGGGAACATCACTCGACCATTTCACTTTTCCATCTTGATCGCTGTTCCATGGGCGCACCGGCCCAATTAGGACGCGCGCGTTCGAGTTTTCCTGGCGTATGATCTGCACGACATTGTCTGTACGCGCGACCGAGACACCACGTCCATTGAAAACGCGTGCGTACCAGTCAGGTGTGACCTCGTAGCCGGTCTTCAGTTGATTACTACCCTGCTCGTTATAGCCACTGCCAATAATGAAAGCGTAGACAGTGCGCAAACGAGCATCGCGAGCCAGCCGGCGAACATAGATCAAGTATTCAGCTAATGCTGCCTCATCTTCACGTAATGGAATGCTTTGTCCTCTCTGATAGTCAACACGTACGAGCACTCGCAACCCCTGTTCGTTTGCACGCTGGACACGAGTCGCCAACTCGTCAATCGTATATCCGGGGTTCGTCTGGACAGCATAGGTCAACTCCACATCCCATCCGCTGCGCTGGTGCCAGTTTCGCTGTGGATTAGCAAAAACAACGCCGAGTTTGGTTGGCCGTAGCATAAGTGCCGGTGTTGGCGCAGCCGAGGCAGACGACGCTGATAGACGCGCCCGCTCCACACAGCCGGTATGGCAGTCATGGTAGAAAACCAGTTGGTAATTTGGTTCCGAAGGGACGGTAGTGCGCCAAATCCATGTCCAACTTTCCAAACCAGGGTTCTCGTGCCAGGCGTCAATTACCAATGGACGATCATTGAGAGTAAGCAATACATCGGACCACGGAACAATATCGGAAATGATAACCTGAAGAGATGAAGGCGCACTCGTTGATTCTGCAACAAGTGACACGCGCGGCCATGCCAATTGGTCAATCGAAGATGACGGCGCAATCATGACATAGCCCCGTGTGTGTGCTATGAAAAAAAGAATGCTACAAAATCCTATGATAATCAATCCATACACAACAGGTCGAGTTCTCATGATGTCATCCCCTGGTGCAAATCTACGAATCCACAGCGGGCATTAAGATGAAGCGAACAATGGTTCCAGTCGTGGGCCCGTCCGTCCGGCTCTGAATATCCAGGCTACTCTGATGCTTATGCAGAATCTCCTGAGCAAGTGCGAGACCAAGCCCACTTCCTTCCATGTCGTGACGGCCACGATACAAGCGTTGAGTGACATAAGGCAAATGCTCTGTAGCAATACCAGGCCCTGTGTCGCTGATCGCACAGATAATTCCAGTTTCGTCGTGGCTCACAACAACATCCACCCGATCACCCGGACGACTGTACTTCACGGCATTGTCAAGAACATTCAAGAAAACGCGCATAATCTGGTCGGCATCGCCCAGGGTTCGCGGTAAAGGTGTGGCCACACGAAACGACAATTCGATTTCGCGTTGCTCTGCCAGGGGAATCATCTGGGCAACCGCCCCTTCAGCTAACACTACCAGGTCAATCGGTTGTTGGGTCAGGTCGGTCGTCATCTCCAAACGAATGAGTTCGACAGAGCCCTGTATCAGCCGCATCAGACGCCTGGTTTCTCGTTGAATGACCTTTCTGGAAGCTTCGCGGCCAGGAATGGTCATTTCCTCATCATCCAAAAGATCGGCATGAGCCATAATAGAAGTCAGAGGGGTCCGCAACTCATGCGCCAAGCCATTGACAAAAGCATGATATGCCTGCCTGACTTGCCATGTAAGGCTGACATCGGTGAGAAATACAACACATCCTTCAGCGTGCCGTTGTATCTGCCATTGAATACGGCACGCTGATGACAACGTTAACTGGCGCGTGGAACCGTTGGGATTTGGTGTGCTAAGCGTTTCCAATATGTCGCGGCGCAGCAGCGCCACCCAGGGTGCGCCATTCAGGTTCGTCAGTGCAAAAGGCGCTGTTGGAAGGCCTAACAAGTGACGGGCAGCAGCATTGACATAGTGACAGTCCTGCGAGGTTCGGAACAAGAGCATACCGACAGGAGCTAGATCGAACATCGTGTTGGGCAGGGTTTGTGCAACGTGGTCGGTGGGTAGACGCCTGCGCCATTGCCACCACGCGCCAGCACATGCTGCTATAGCAAGAACCAGCAACAGGAACAACAGTACGGTTCTTAACTCAAGCAAGATCATCATGGGGAGAATTCCAGCGATCCGCTCTTTCCACTTCCTCGGGAGTGACCAGGCGATACCCAAACCCTCGCACAGTACGAATGAGCTCTGGTTGTGCAGGATCGGTCTCCACTTTGGCGCGCAGACGCTGAACATGAACATCTACGGTGCGCGAATCGCCATCGTACGCGTAACCCCAAACCTGCCGCAATAGTGTTTCTCGACCGAAGACGCGTCCCGGATCACGCATCAAGCACAGGAGCAATTCTTGCTCGGTGGGAGTCAGGTCGAGCGATTGATTGCGTAGTTCGATACGTCGCTGTGAAGGCCAGGCTGTCAATGGTCCACAAACCAAGGGTAACTCCCGTACGCCGCGCTGATCATAGGTATGCTCAAGCAGGCGGAAGAGCGCCTTGACATGAGCAAGCAGTTCACGCGGCTCAAAAGGCTTCGTCAGATAAACATCGGCGCCTGCCTCGATACCAATCAGTTTATCAGTCAGTTCATCGCGCGCTGTCAACATCACCACCGGAACATACTGCTCAGCCTTTCGTACACGACGACAGACTTCCAACCCATCTATGCCAGGCAGCATAATATCGAGAACGACCAGATCAACCTGCTGCATAGTCAAGACGGCCAAAGACTCCTGTCCGTTCTGCGCAGATACCACAGCGTAACCCGCTCTTGTCAATAGAACAGACAGAACGTGAATAATGGCCTGGTCATCATCAACAACGAGGATTTTTTTCAGCATCATTAATCAAGATCATTCAATTATGTACTGTCGTAGTCATCTTCTCGACATGTTATGCTCACTACCAAGCGCTCGTGTAATGAAACAAACCTATCTCTCGATTCTTAATGTGGTGTCACAGTTTTGTAACAGTTGTTGCTCATTTGCATAGGTCGAAAATGGCGGGCAACAAGACTGGATGCCAGCGAGGAGCGCACAGGATGCTCAGCCAACTGAACGAAAGCAAGCGGGGAGAGGCATTGACCCCTCCCCACTTTTGTTTGCGGGAAACTCATGGCAGACTGGCGGATGGCAGCTTAGTTCTGGCGATTACTTCTTCTTCGCGACCTTGTGCTCCGCGGTCTCTACCGCTGCCGTAGCGCCGGCGAAGTTGCCGCCCTTACGGCTGCGCTGCACGGCCCAGCCGATGATGAGTAGGCCGGCGACGATGATCAGCCCGGTGACCAGGTTCAGCTCCTTGTACTGCACGATGATCGGCGCAATGATCAGGCTGACCAGGTTGATCACCTTGATCATCGGGTTGAGCGCGGGGCCGGCGGTGTCCTTCAGCGGGTCGCCGACGGTGTCGCCCACCACGCTGGCCTTGTGCCGCTCAGAACCCTTACCGGTGTTCTTCGTCAGGTTGCGCGGCTCATCTTCGATGGTCTTCTTGGCATTGTCCCAGGCGCCGCCCGCGCTGGACATGAAGACAGCGAGCAGTTGACCGGACAGGATGATGCCGGCCAGGAAGCCGCCCAAGGCCTCAACTTGCAGCGCCAGGCCCACGATCACCGGCGTGATGATCGCAAGCAGGGCCAGGTTGACCAGCTCGCTCTGCGCAGCCACCGTGGAGATGGTCACGGCCTGACGATAGTCCGGCTTGACCTTGCCTTCCATCAGGCCGGGAATCTTGAACTGGCGCCGCACTTCTTCCACGATCAGGCCGGCCGCACGCGCCACGGCCTTGATCGCCAGCGCGGAGAAGAGCCACGGCACCGCGCCGCCAATCAGGAAGCCGATGAAAACGTTCGGTTCCGAAACGCGAATGCCGTTGACCAGCGCGGTGGGGTCAATCTTGGTCACGTCGGTGATGAAAGAGCCAAAGAGCGAGACCGCGGCGATGACGGCTGAGCCAATGGCGATGCCCTTGGTGATGGCCTTGGTGGTGTTGCCCACACCATCGAGGTCGGCCATGATCTGGCGGGCGTCCTTGTCCAGGCCGGCCATTTCACCGATGCCGTTAGCATTGTCGGAGATGGGGCCAAAGGAGTCCATCGCGACATTGTTGCCGGTCAGGGTCAACATGCCGATGCCAGTCAGGGCCACGCCGTAGAGGACGTAGGCTACGCCCATGCCGGAGTAGATCAGCACGGAGGCCAGGATGGTGAGCGCAATCACAATGGCCGCCCACACACTGGACTCATAACCGACCGCCAGGCCGGACAAGATCGTCGTGGCCGGGCCGCCGCCGGTGGAGGCGCGAATCTCACGCACAGGCGCGGCTTCGGTGCCGGTGAAATAGTCGGTCAGGCGGTCGAGCACGATCGCCAGCAGAACACCGACGCTGGTCGAGAGGAACGGTCGCCACCAACCACCGGGCACGTTCTGCATGTAGAAGAAGGCCACGATGCCAAAGAGCACGGTGGAAATGGCGGCTGAGGTCAAGAAGCCGCGGAAGATGGCGGCCATGGCGTTGCCCGACTTGCCGGGACCGGCTTTGACCAGGTAGGTGCCAATGATCGAGGAAAGGACGCCGATGCCGCGCACCAGCAGCGGGTAGATGATCCAGTTGATCTGCTTGGTGGCAGCGACCAGGGCCAAGCCCAAGATCAAGGCGGAAACGATGGTGACTTCATACGACTCGAAGATGTCGGCGGCCATACCGGCGCAGTCGCCGACGTTGTCGCCGACCAGGTCCGCGATCACCGCCGCGTTGCGTGGATCGTCTTCGGGGATGTCCTGCTCCACCTTGCCCACCAGGTCTGCGCCGACATCAGCCGCCTTGGTGTAAATGCCGCCGCCCACGCGCATGAAGAGCGCCAGCAGGGTGCCGCCAAAACCGAAGCCTAGCAGGGCATCCGGCGCGGCCACGCCAAAAATCATGAAGATGATGGTGCCGCCGAAGAGGCCCAGGCCATCGGTCAACATGCCGGTGATGGTGCCGGCGCGGTAGGCAATACGCAGCGCGCCGCCAAAGCTCTTGCGCGATTCGGCCGCGACGCGCACATTGGCCTCGACCGCCATGCGCATGCCAATTTGGCCGACCGCCAGGCTGAAGCCAGCGCCCATGACGAAGGCGACGGCCATGTCGATGAGGTTGCCCTTCATCGCGAACTCCTTGAACTCTTTGATCATGCCCATGGTAGTGTGGTGTTGGTTGTTGCGATGGAAAGGTAGGCGACAGGTTCTTTTC
>JBGAVB010000300.1:0-3758 GCA_044228345.1 Anaerolineae bacterium
CTGTTGCGTTTTGGGCGTTAGGGCCACGTGGAGCCGGCCGCGTAGACACGATCTTCGCTATCGGCTGCTGCCCAAGGGGTGCTTGCGCATCGCGCCGCTGGCGCGCGGAAAGGCGCGCGGCGTAGGTTGAACCTTGCGCATGACAATCAGGCTGCGGCGCTCCTGCAGCCCGGGCACCTGGAGGGCTTGCAGCGCGACCAGTTGCCCGCCGAGCAGCTTGATGGCATCGCCGGCCGCCTCGATCTCAGCCTGCGGCGCGGCGCCTTTATAGGCGACAATCCAACCGCCCACGGCGGCGAGAGGCAGCAGGTATTCGACGAGCAGCGGGAAGGGCGCCACCGCGCGCGCCAGCACCAGGTCGAACCCTTCGCGCCAGGGCGCGTGCCCGGCCAACTCCTCGGCGCGGCCATGCACCGCCCTGATCTCGCTCAATCCACAGAGTTGAATCATGTGCTCCAGGAAGGTGACCTTTTTACCCGTGCCCTCGAGCAACGTCATGTTGAGGCCGGGCCAGACCAGCTTCAACGCCAACCCTGGCAGCCCTGGCCCGCTGCCCACATCAATGGCCTTGAGCCTTGAGGCCAGGAGCCTGGTTAGCTCGATGCGCTGAGCGGCGGCCAGCGCCGGCAGCGCGCTGAGCGAATCCAGGAAGTGATGGGTTTCCACTCGTTCTGGTTCGGTAATGGTGGTTAAATTGAAGCGTTCATTCCACGCCGCCAACTCCTCGGCGTACTGTTCAAACTGCGCGCACTGCTGGCTGCTCAAGGTAAGCCCCAATGTCGCGGCGCGTTCCGCAAAATGCTGCATACATCAACCTTTGGCGTTCATAAGCTGATTTCATTATACGTCGTCACGTTCACCTGTCAACGTCGGCGGAACGCCTGGTCAGGCAAGCCAACAACGTCATGACGGTCGCAACGTGCGCGCCGCAAGTCGCTTGCCAATCGCGCCCGATGATGATAAACTTCCGTCTGGTTAACCTACTGGTGCATCGCGGAGGGAGATGGAAATGGCGGCGCAAGCGCTCTATCGCAAATGGCGTTCCCAGACATTCGACGAGTTGATCGGCCAGGAGCCGATCATGCAGACTTTGCGCAACGCCTTGCGCGATGGCCGCGTCGCGCACGCCTACCTTTTCACCGGTCCACGCGGCACCGGCAAAACGAGCACGGCGCGGATTTTGGCCAAGGCGGTCAACTGCGAAGCCGCGCCGGCGGAGCGACCCTGCAACCAGTGCCGTATGTGCCGCGCGATCAATGAGGATCGGCTGCTTGACCTGATCGAAATTGACGCCGCGTCGCACACCGGTGTTGACAACATGCGCGAAACAGTCATTGACCGGGTAAATTTTCGGCCGGGCGAGGCGCGCTACAAGATATACATCATTGATGAAGTGCACATGCTCTCCACGTCTTCCTTCAACGCGCTGCTGAAGACACTGGAAGAGCCGCCCGCACATGTCATTTTCATCCTGGCCACCACGGATGTGCAGAAGGTGCCGGCCACCGTCATCTCGCGCTGCCAGCGTTTCGATTTTCGCCGCATTCCGCAGCGGGAGATGGTTCGCCATCTGCAGGCCATTTGCCAGGCGGAAGAGCGCCAGGCTGAACTTGAGGCGCTCAATGCCATTGCGCGTTACGCCACGGGCTGTATGCGCGACGCCATCAGCCTGTTGGATCAACTCATGGCCTATGGCGGTGAGACCATCACGGCTCAGCAGGTAGAATCTATGCTGGGCACGGTGCCGAGCGCGGCCATTGCACGCCTGGTCAATGCCCTGGCCGCGCACGATCCTGCGACCGGGCTCGGCGTCATCGGCGATCTGTCAACCACCGGCGTCGAACTGCGCGAGCTGTCTCGTCAGACCGTGGATTATCTGCGCGCGCTCTTGCTCATTCAAATGGGCGGAAACGACACGCTGATTGACCTTCCTGCGGAAATGCTCCGCGACATGGCTCAGCAGGCGCGCCGGTTTGAACCGGCTTCTCTTCTGCGCGCAATTCGCTTGTTCAATCAAGCCGCCGTAGATCTGCGTGGCAATCTACAGGGCGTTCCTCAATTGGCCCTGGAATTGGCCGTGGTCGAGGCGGCGCTCGACGGGGCGGATAAGCCGCTGGCAGCCAACATCTCGGAGCAGGCCGCATCGGCTGCGACCCCGACGCGCGCGATTCCAGCCTCTGCTGCGGCGCCGGTATTGACGCGTACGGCGGGAGAAAGCCAGGCCGTTGAGGCGGCTGGCCGGCCAATCGTGATTGAAAGGCCCGCGGCGACGACTTCTATGCCCCCGACCTCGGTCGGGCCTACTCCAAGCCCATCCGCATCTGCCGCTCACGAGGGTGAGGTGGACAAGCTGGGTCTGCTGCGCCAGAATTGGGCGCGCGTCAAGGAACTGCTCCAGGATCGGCGCCGCATGCTGTTGGGCATTCTCACGGGGGGCGTGCGCTTCCTGGCTATCGAGCAATCTGAAGTGATCATTGGCTATGATGGCAGCAAGAAAGAAGCGCAGTATAATGCACGGCGCCTCTTGGAGCCAGAGAATAAAGCAACGCTTGAGTCTGTGCTGAGTGATGTCCTGGGCGGCTCCTATCGCATCACGGTCCTTGCGGAAGATCAATACCAGGCCAGGCCGCGACCCGCGCCGGTGACCGTTCAGCCGTCAACGCCGGCGCCTCAGCCGTCTGGCAGCAGCCAACCAATGGAAGACCCGGTCGTGGCGTATGCCAGGGAATTGGGCGCGGTGGTGCGTGAACTGTCAACAGATTGACCCCACGAATAGAATGTTGAGATAGAAAGGAATGACGGTCGGATATGGCAAAAGGTAAGCATCGCGGATTTGCGCCGCAACCGCCCATGCGGGGCGGCGGGGGCGGCAACATGATGTCGCAGATCCAGAAACTCCAAGAAGAAATGGGTAAGACGCAGGAGTCTCTAAAATCGGAGACAGTGACCGTTTCCGTAGGCGGCGAGGCCGTGACGGTCATTGCCACCGGTGATCAGCGTATCGTCTCGATTTCCCTCAAGCCTGAGGTAGTTGATCCCCAGGATGTAGAGATGCTGCAAGATCTGCTGGTGGCTGCGGTCAACGAAGCTCTGGACCAATCGCAGGCATTGGCGGCCAAACGGATGGCAGCGCTAACCGGCGGCTTGAGCCTGCCGGGGCTCTTCTAGGATTCTGACTGTGGAACCACTTGCACCGCCTGTGGCGCGCCTGATTGATGCGTTGGCGCGCTTGCCCGGCATTGGGCCAAAAACAGCGTCGCGCCTGGCCTTCTTCTTCTTGCGCGCGCCAGATGAGCTGGCGCAAGGATTGGCGCAGGCGCTTCAGGATCTTAAGGCGCAAACTCAGCTATGCGCCGAGTGTTTCAACGTGGCTGAGACCAGCCCTTGCGCGATTTGCGCCAATGAAAGCCGCGATCATGCGGTCATCTGTGTGGTTGAAGAGCCGCTGGATGTGCTGGCGATCGAACGCACAGGCAGCTTTGCTGGCGTTTATCATGTTCTGCATGGCGTGATCTCACCGATTGACGGCATTGGGCCTGAGGAGCTCAAGATTGCGGAGCTTGTCCGGCGCGTGCAGCGTCGACCCGTGCAGGAAATCATCCTCGGCACGAACCCCGGCCTGGAGGGCGACAACACAGCGGCGTGGAGTCAGCGGCAATTGCAGCCGCTCGGCATGCGAGTCACGCGCCTGGCGCGTGGGTTGCCAGTGGGAGGCGATCTGGAGTATGCTGATGTGGTTACGCTGGCGCGTGCATTGG
>JBGAVB010000301.1:0-3757 GCA_044228345.1 Anaerolineae bacterium
ACGGGCTGGCCTGGGACACCATGCTGGCGGCGTGGCTGTGCGACCCCGGCTCGCGCAACTTGGGCCTGAAAGGCCAGGCCCTGGCGCGGCTGGGCGTCGAGATGACCGAAATCGAAGCCTTGATCGGCAAGGGCAAGGCGCAGATCACGATGGATCAGGTGGAGCCCGAGCGCGTGGCCCAGTATGCGAGCGCAGACGTGGACATGACGCTGCGCCTGGTGCCGCTGCTGCGCGCCGAGATGGAGCAGAAGCGCCAGACCGAGCTGTTCAACACGGTCGAAATGCCGCTCGTGCCGGTGATCTGCGCCATCGAACGGGCCGGCGTGCTGCTGGATGTTCCCTTCCTCAAGCAAATGGAAGTGGAACTGGCGCAGCGGCTGGCCGCGCTCGTGCAGGAGATTCACGATCTGGCCGGCCTGGCGTTCAACATCAATTCGACGCAGCAGTTGGCCGACGTGCTGTTTGGCAAGCTGGCCATCCCCTCCACTGGCCTGGCGCGCACCGCCACGGGTAAAATCAGCCTGACCGCGGGGGTGTTGGAAGGCATGGCGGGCAAGCACCCGATCCTTGACAAGATCCTGGAATACCGGCAGTTGGGCAAGCTGCAATCTACGTACGTGCTGGCGCTGCCCAGCCTGATCAATCCGCGCACGGGCCGCGTGCACACCAGTTTCAACCAGGCCGGCGCGGAGACCGGGCGCCTCTCCAGCTCGAACCCCAACTTGCAGAACATCCCCATTCGCACCGAGATCGGGCGCCAGGTGCGCCGCGCGTTCATTGCGCCTGCGGGCTGGCGGCTGATTTCGGCCGACTATTCGCAGGTGGAGCTGCGCATCGTGGCTCATGCCAGCCGCGATCCCAATCTACTCGGCGCGTTCGAGCGCGGGGAAGATGTCCATGCCAGCACGGCCGCCGCGGTCTACGGCGTGCCGCTGGCCGAGGTGACGAAGGAGATGCGCGGCCGGGCCAAGACCGTCAACTTTGGGCTGGTCTACGGCCAGGGCGCGTTCGGCCTGGCGCAGCAAACCGGCATGACGACTGGCGAGGCCACCGAGTTCATCAACCGTTATTTTACGATTTATGCCCAGGTGAAGACCTACCTCGACAGCCTGCGCGTACAGGCCGCGCAAGTGGGCTACGTCGAGACGCTGCTCGGTCGGCGGCGCTACTTCCCAGAACTGGCGCCGGGCGCGCAGACGCCGCACAACGTGCGTCAGGCGCTGGAGCGGGCCGCGATCAACGCGCCGATCCAGGGCACCTCGGCCGACATCATCAAACTGGCGATGATTCGGCTGGCGCAGCGTCTGCAGGACGCCGGGCTGCGCACGCGCATGATTCTGCAGGTGCACGACGAGTTGGTGATGGAAGCGCCTGAGGCTGAAATAGACGCCGCTGTAGCCCTGGTGCGCGAGGTGATGAGCCATGCCTTTGCCCTCTCCATTCCGCTCAAGGTGGATGTCGAAGTGGGGCCGAATTGGCTGGAAACCGAGTTGTATTGACCGATTGTAACTTCCTGGAATCGTTCAATCGTTCGTGACACCCGTTCACGCGTAACAAGGAAACTTTCTGATGAAATTGATTGCTGAGCAACTCGCTGAGGTCGTGATCGCGGCCGTGCATGCGGCGCAGGCATCTGAGGAGCTGCCCGCGCTGACCCTGCCCGACATCGTGGTCGAACGCCCCAAGCGCAAAGAACAGGGCGACTGGGCCACGGCGCTGCCGCTGCAGCTGGTGCGGCCGGTCAATGAGGCGCGCGCCAGCCAGGGCGCAGCAAAATTGACGCCGCTGCAAATTGCGCAGATCATTGCGGCGCAGGTTCAACAGATGGCGCATCCCGCGCTGGCGAACGTCAGCGCGCTGGCGCCGGGCTTCATCAACTTCTACCTGGCGCACGACTGGCTGACCGGCCAGGTGGATGAAATCCGCCGCCAGGGCGAAGCCTGGGCCGCGCTGACCGAAGGTCAGAACCGCCGCATCCAGGTGGAGTTTGTCAGCGCCAACCCCACCGGCCCGCTGCACTTTGGCGGCGCGCGTAATGCTGTTTTTGGAGATACTCTGGCGCGGGTCATGACCGCCGCCGGCTATGACGTGCAGCGCGAGTTTTACGTCAATGACGCCGGCAGCCAGATGCGCAAATTCGGCGCTTCGCTGCTCGCGCGCTACGCGCAGGCGCTAGGCGTCAACCGGCCTGTGCCGGAGGACGGCTACCATGGCGCTTACCTGGCCGAATGGGGCGCGCAATTGGCCGCAGCCCATGACCGCCATTATCTCGATCTGCCGGAAGAGCAGGCCGTCTCCGAGCTGACCGACCTGGCGCTGCAGATGGCGCTGGAAGGCCTGCGCAGGGACCTGGAACGCCTCGACGTGCGCTTCGACCGCTGGTTCTCCGAGCGCTCCCTCTTCCGTGACGGCACATACGAGACAGCCCTGGCGCTGCTGGAGGCCAAAGGCTTGACCTATCACAAGGATGGCGCAACCTGGTTCGCGGCCAGCCGCTTCCCCGGCGCAGAAAAGGATGAGGTGCTCGTGCGGCGCAGCGGCGAGCCGACCTACCTGGCCTCGGACATCGCCTATCATTATGACAAGTTCGTGCGCCGCGGCTTCGAGCGCGTGATCAATGTGTGGTCCATGGATCACCAAGGGCATGTGCCGCGTATGACCGCGGTCGTGGCCGCGCTAGGCATAGACCCGGCGCGCTTGACGATTCCGATCTATGCCCTGGTCAAGCTCAAGCGCGGCGGCGAAGAGGTCAAGCTCTCCAAGCGCGCAGGCGACATCGTGACCCTGACCGAGGTCGTGGACGAAGTGGGCGCGGATGCGGTGCGCTTCATGCTGTTGACGCGGGCAGCCGAGAGTGAGATGGAGTTCGACCTCAAGCTGGCGGCCGAGCAGAGCAGCGAAAACCCGGTCTACTATGTGCAGTATGCCCATGCCCGTATTTGCAGCATCCTGCGGCGTGCGCAAGAGATGCACACCAGCCTCGACGAAGCGGCTGACGTGACGCTGCTGCATCATCCTTCGGAAATGGCGCTCCTGCGCAAAATGTTGGAGCTGCCAGAAATCATCGCCGTAGCGGCCAGGCACCTGGCGCCCCACCATCTGACCTACTACGCACAAGAGCTGGCCAACGCCTTTCACATCTTCTACCGCGACTGCCGCGTCGTTTCCAGCGACCCGGCCGACGCCGCGTTGAGTCAGGCGCGCCTCAAGCTGGTAGATGCCTGTCGCATCATGCTCGCGCGCACCCTGCACCTGATGGGCATGAGCGCGCCCGAGCAGATGTAAAACAAGACGTAATCGCTCAGCCGCCGAATGAATTCGGGCCGAACGGGCGTTCCGCCACAAGGTCGGCCTACGCTGACCGGCATTGCGTCCAGGCAGGTGGACGCCCGGCGGCCACGCCCATCAGGCGCGATTTCAATTGCTCGCCTGCATGCCGTCTGAGCCATTACAACAACAGACTGTAACGAGGTTGTAGAACGCATGGAGACACTCAGAACAAGTGGCCCCGGCCGGGTCCTGGTCTCGGACCCGCTGGCGCCGATTGGGCTTGACCTGCTGTTGAGGCACGGTCTGGCCGTAGACGTGCGCACCGGTCTCAAGCCGGCCGAATTGATCGAGATCATCCCCACGTACGATGCCTTGCTCGTGCGCAGCGAGACCAAGGTCACCGCGGCCGGCAAGAACGGCAAGGCGAAGGTCACCTACGTCTACACCTCGGTCAACGGCGGCAAGGCCAGCAAGAAGGTCATCGACC
>JBGAVB010000302.1:0-3754 GCA_044228345.1 Anaerolineae bacterium
ACCAGCACGCAGTTCGGCTACTACCATCCGATGTTTAGCTCGCCGGTCTCGCCGTTGATTGCGCTGGGCTTTGGTTTTGCCGTGCGGCGTTGGCGCAGCCCCGGTGCGGCCCTGGCCCTCATCTTCTATGTGCTTAACCTCTTCATCGGCAGCATCCTGACCGGCGACGCGCCGTTCTGGCCGCGCCTGGTGGGCATGATGTTTGCCGGCGCGTGGTTTGCCGGCCTGGCGCTCGATCGCCTGTGGGCGGTGTTCAGCCAACTGCGCCTGCGCCGCACCGAAGTGACTGTCGCGCCGCGGCCGGCCGCGCACGTCATTCTGGCCGGCCTGGCTGCGATTTTCCTCACCGTCGTGGGCTGGCAAGATTGGCGCCTCTACGTCGAGACCGTCAAGACCGCCGCGCGGCCGCAGACCGTCATCGGCCGCTACCTGCGCGATCTGCCGTCCACCGTCGCGGCCTGCGATTTTGCCGACACGTACGCGCTGCAAGTGCGTGAGACCGCGTTTCTGGCCTGGCCGCGGCCGTTGATTGACTTGCCCGGCGACGCGCCCAATGGCTTGATCGAGAGCTGCCCAGGCCCGCCTTTCGTTTGGATTGTCTATCCCAACCAGCCTGCGCGCCTGGACGCGCTGCGCGCGCGCTGGCCGGACGGCGTTTTTGAGGAGCACCGCATTCCGAACGGCCAGGTGCTGTTTACCAGCTACCTGGTGAGCAACGGCCAGCCGACGCGCGGCCTGCAAGTGCCCCCGGTCATCACGCCGGAGATCGGCGCGCCCCCCGTCAATACGGGCTATCACGCCTTCTATCCAGATGGCGCGCTGTTCGAGCCGGCGCAGACCTTTGTGGGAGACACCAGCGGCGCGGTATGGGAAATCAACGCCGGCCCCGTCACGGTGACAGGCGGCAAGCTGGTGCTGCACATCGGGCCATTGCCCGGCTATGATGGCGTCTATGACTATGCGCGCCTGGTTGCCGCCAACGGCCAGGAGATTCGGGTCGAAGCCGAAGATGCGGCTGCCACGGGCGGCGACGCCTACGCACCGGCCGAAGGCCCCGACGGGCATTGGTGGGAGCAGACATTCAATCCGTTTAGCGGCGGGCGCGGCCTGGTCGTGCAGAAGAACGAGATGGTGCCGGTGCTAACCACCACCATCGCCGCGCCGGATGGGGAGTACACCCTGTTTATCGGCTCATTCAAGGGCGACCCGAAGAACGGCGTCTTTGCCCTGGGCTTGAAGGTGGTTGTTCCTTAACGCAAACGGCCGCTTCTTTGTCTTCACCCAGTCGCGCAGGGTTCCTTGTGGTTGAATAGGTACTGCATTTGGAATAGCTGGCGCCGGTGTGTTATGATGGAGCCTGAGACAGACAACGAGGAGATGGCAACAATTACCGTGAGCACCACACCCCATCAATTATCGGTCATCATTCCGGTGTATAACGAGCGCGGAACGATCGAAGAGATCGTGCGCCGTGTGCAGGCCGCGCCGTTGGATGGCATTGAAAAGGAGATCATCCTGGTGGATGATGGCTCTCATGACGGCACGCGTGATATTCTGCGCGCCATGCAGGCCAGGCAGAACCCCCGCATGCAGATCATCTTTCACGACGTCAACCAGGGCAAGGGCGCGGCCATTCGCACCGGCCTGCGCTATGTCACCGGCGACCTGACAGTGATTCAGGATGCCGACCTGGAGTATGACCCGCGTGAGTACGGGGTGCTCATCCAGCCCATCCTGGAGGGGAAGGCCGATGTAGTCTACGGTTCCCGCTTCATGGGGTCGCACCGGGTGTTCAACTTCCTGCACATGGTGGGCAACAAGTTTCTGACCCTGGTCACCAATCTGCTCTACAACACGATCCTGAGCGATATGGAAACCTGTTACAAGATGTTTCGCACCGACGTCTTTCGAGGCATCCATCTGCGCGCCAACCGTTTTGATTTTGAGCCGGAAATCACCGCCAAGATCCTCAAACGGGGCTATCGCGTCTTCGAAGTGCCCATCTCCTACGCCGGCCGCGACGTAGACGAAGGCAAGAAGATCAGCGCCTGGCGCGATGGGCTGCCGGCCTTGTGGGCTTTGATCAAGTACCGTTTCGTCGAGTGATGATACCGCCGCTGTTTTGACTGAAGAGAGGATGCCGTGGAGACCGCCCTGGACAATCAACTGCTCGTGGAGATGGATGATCCGATTGGCCGCGAAACGCTGCGCCGCATGGCCAGCGTGGATCGCTACAACCGCTGGATCTATGAAGAAATTGCGCCGTACGCAGGCCGCCGTCTGCTCGAAGTGGGCTGCGGCATTGGCAACATGACGAGCTATTTCTTAGGCCTGGACGAAGTCGTCGGCCTGGATCGTCTGCCAAGCTCGGTGCGCTTTGTACGCGCCGAGTTCGCCCATCGGCCCAACGTGCATATCTACGAGGGGGACATCACCACGCGGGCTACTGTCGCCGAGCTCAAACCGCATCGCCTTGACACTGTCATGTGCCTGAACGTCCTGGAGCACATCGAGGAACACCAGGTGGCCCTGCATCATATGGCTGAACTGCTGGAGCCAGGCGGACGCCTGCTGCTCTTTGTGCCCGCCGGCAGCTACATGGCCGGCACCCTGGACACGGCCCTGGGACACTTTCGCCGCTATGACCGTGAGCAACTGCGCAAGTTGGTGGCAGCCACGGGCCTCCAGATCATGCGCCTGGGCTACCTCAACATCGCCGGCATTCCCGGTTGGTGGCTCAACAGCCGCGTGCTCAAGCGCGACCTGTTGCCCCACGATCAGTTGAAGCTGTTCAACCTGCTGGCCCCAGCCTTCATCGCCGGCGAACGTATGCTGCGCCGCGTGTGGGATATCCCGCTGGGCCAATCTCTGCTGTGCATTGCGCAAAAGCAGCTAGACGAATGACGCGGCGCGCGCAAGCCACACGCGCAGACTGGCGAGCGGTCTGATCAAAGTGGCGATCAGCGTCGGCTTGATGGCGCTTCTGCTGCGCGTCATCCACTGGCGTGAGATCACCGCCGTCCTTGCCCACATCAAGATCGGCTGGTTTGCCCTGGCCCTGGTCCTGTTTCAACTGGGCGTGGTGGTGCGCGCGTACCGCTGGCAGATCTTGCTGCGGGCCGGCGGCGTCAGCGCGCCGCTCGGCGTGTTGGCGCGCTGGTATTTCATCGGCAGCCTCTTCAACACCATTTTGCCTACCGGCTTTGGCGGCGATGTGGTCAAAACCGTGGCCCTGGGCCGCGGCTCCGCACGGCCAGGCGTGGTGCTCGGTTCTGTCCTCCTCGACCGTTTCAGCGGCATCGCCATGCTGATCCTGCCTGGAATCGCGGCCCTCGTCCTTGCGCCTGGCGCCGCCAGCCCAACGGTCCGCTGGCTGCTGTGGGCGCTCTTTGGCGGCTGCGCGCTGGTGGTGCTGCTCATGGCCCGACGGTCATGGGCGCTCGCTTTGCAGCGGCGCATTCCGTTTGTCGCACGCTTCAAGGCCGGTCAATGGCTGCTCGACGCCATTCCCACCTACGGCCTGCGCCCGCTGCTCGCTTCGTTTGGCGTTTCGCTCCTGTTCAATACCCTGCTCATCGTGATCAACCTGTTTCTGGGGCTGGCGGTGGGGGTTGCGATACCCTGGACCTATTACCTGCTCTTTGTGCCGTTGATTTCCATCTCACTCGTTCTACCCTCCTTTGGCGGCCTGGGTGTGCGCGAGTTGAGCTATGTAGCCTTGTTTACGCAGGTTGGCGTGACCGCAGCCACGGCG
>JBGAVB010000303.1:0-3737 GCA_044228345.1 Anaerolineae bacterium
GGGACCGAGAAAACTTGGCGTACCGGGTCGGCGCGCCATTGCTCAACCGCATGGCGATCGGCCGGAAATTGAGCCTGGGCTTTGGCATTCTCGTATTGCTGACAATCCTCGGCGCCATTTGGAATTATGTCTCCAGCACGGCGGCCATGGCGGGCATTAACATTGCCGACGAGGTGCGCGTGCCCACGGCGCTAACAGCTATCCGCGCCGAAGCCAACCTCCTACGCGTGCAGGCGGATGTGCGCGGCTACCTGGCATTGAGCAGCGACGAGTACCTGCAAGATCAGGAGCGTGATGCACGCGCCTTACAAAATGACCTCAACGAGTTGACCGTCCTCTCCGCGCAGCTTTCACCCGAAGATCAGCAGCGCCTGAAACGGGTGCGCGAACTCTATGACCAGTTGGCCGCCGATTTGCCCACGCTTTTCGAACTGCATGATGATCAATTGGAGCGCGAGCCGGCCTACGCCATTGTGGCGACCAAGGGCCTGCGCCTGGGCGGGCAGGTGCTGATTGACGTCGGCAAGCTGATTGACGAGCAGGGGCGGCGAGCCGCCATCGAGTTCGGAGATCAGACCGAAGGCATTGCCCAACTGGCCGAGATGGCGCGCTTTCAAGGGTCATTCAGCGCGATGTTGTCAGGCCTGCGTGGTTACACCACGACGCGCAACCGCTCCTTCCGCGGCGAGTACGAAGCCAACCGCGACCTCAACCAACAGGCCTGGGATCAACTCCAAACGCTTCGCCCGCGACTCAATTCGAAACAGCGCGACCTGTTGGATGCCATCGCCGCCAATCGCACGGCTTTTCTGCTGCTGCCCAATGACATCTTTCCCATTTTGGAGAGCGACCGTTGGCGCGAGGACCTCTATCTGTTTCGCACCAATGTCCTGCCGCGTTCACTCGAGATGATCAGCCTGCTGGATCAGCTGACCACCAATCAGCAAAACGCCCTGCGCACCGATCTGCATCGTGGTCGCCAGGACCTGGTGCAAGCCAACCGCATTGTCTTGGCGGGGGGAGGGGTGGCCCTCATGCTGGGCATCGCGCTGGCGCTCATCTTCCGTGAGAACATTGCGGGGCCTGTGCGGCGCCTGACGAGGGTGGCTGAACGGGTGCGCGGCGGAGACCTGCAAGCCCAGGCGCGTGTGCGTTCGCGTGATGAAATTGGCCGCCTCGGCGAGACCTTCAACAGCATGACGACCAAGTTGAGCCAAACCCTCAGCCAGGTGCGCAGCGAGAAGAAACGCGCCGATGACCTGCTGCACGTGGTGATTCCCATCGGCGTATCGTTGGCGTCTGAAAAGGATTTCAACCATTTGTTGGAGACCATGCTCGTGGAGGCCAAGACTTTCTGTCACGCGGATGCTGGCACACTCTATTTACGCACCGAAACCAACCAACTCAAGCCTATGATTGTGCGCAACGACACCCTCAATTTTGCCATGGGGGGCACCTCCCCTCTTCCCGTGACCCTACCCACGATCCCCCTTTACGACGAAAAAACAAATGCGCCCAATCACAGCAATATCTCGGCTTACGTGGCGCTGGAAGGCCGCAGCGTCAATATCGCTGACGTGGCCGCCGCGTTGAAATTCGATTTCTCTGGCCCACGCGTGTTTGAATCTCAAACCGGCTATCGCTCGCATTCGCTATTGACGATGCCTTTGAAGACGGCCGACGATCATGTGCTCGGTGTGATGCAGTTGATTAACGCCACGGACGCGCAGACCGGCGAGGTAACGTCGTTTGATGAAGCCTTGCAGCCCTTGATGGAATCGTTTTCATCATTGGCCGTGGCTGCGCTTGAAGCCTACGTGCGTGAGCAGGGCTTGCGTCAGGAAATACAACAGCTGCGAATCGAGATTGATGAAACGCGGCGCCAGCATGAAGTCAGCGCGATCGTGGATACCGATTTCTTTCAATCGCTGCAATCAAAGGCGCGGCTCATGCGCAAGCGCCTGACCCCGGCTGAATAGGTGCAGCTCTCTCGCGGTCGTTGTACGGCGGCCGCATGGCAGTGCAGTCGTGATGCGTCCCCTGATGTGCGGTCAAAATGCCTGGTGCTTGAAAGGGTGGGTAGATGAATGGCAAGCTTCAATGAATTGATGGACCAACTGCACGCTGTTGGCGCCTTTCCCGGCATTACACCGGTTGATATCCTTGCTCTGCCTGATCCTGTTGACTCGGCCGTGCAGAAAATTCTTCGGCGAGGGCCGATGAGCGCGGGCGAAATGGCCTCTCTCCTTGATCTATCCGAGAGTGAAGCCAAGCAAATTGCCGATCTCCTGGTTGAGAAGGGCTATCTATTAACGGAAGAACGTCACAGCGATGGCAGTGTGGTGTACAAGGTCTATTTTGCACGGATGCGGGGTCGCAGCATTCGACTGGATCTATGAGGTGCAAACCCACAATGACTTCACCTAAGGAGCGCACCGCCGTCCTCAGCACGGTCAGCATCTTCTCCGAAACGCCGCGCGAATCGCTGGGGCTGATTACGCCTTTGCTCGAAGAAATCACTGTGGCCGCCGGTGAGAAGGTGATCGAACGGGGCGAGATGGGCGACGCCATGTACATCATCGAAAACGGGCGCATGATCGTGCATGACGGTGAACGAGAACTCAACCATCTCGGACCAGGCGATGTCTTCGGCGAGATGGCGGTGCTCGACCCAGAACCGCGCAGCGCCTCGGTGACAGCCCTGGAGGCGAGCGTCCTGTTGTGCCTCAGACGAGACGCGCTGCACAATTTGATGATGCAGGAGCCGAAAATCGCCCGCGGCGTCATTCGTATCTTGTCTGATCGTTTGCGCCGCATGGTCTACGACATGTCGGTTGAATTTGCTTATATGCAGCAGTTTGCCCGCCTCACCGCGGCCGCCGTGGCGATTGAGAATGAGATCTACGTACCTGAAAGCCTTGACGACGTCGCTGCACGCCCAGATGAATTGGGGCAGTTGGGGCGCGTGTTCCAGCAAACGATCCGTGAATTGGCCCGCCGCGATCAACAACTGCGCGAGCAGGTGGCCCGCCTGCAGATTGAGATCAACGAGGTCAAAAAGTCGCACCAGGTGGCCGAGCTGACGGAGACAGCCTATTTTCGCAACTTGCAGCAGCAAGCACAGCGCTTGCGTCGGCGCCGAAAACCGCTGGCCCGCGCGCCGGCCGTGGATGTCCAACCTCAACCCGCGCTCCAGGAGCCAACGCGTGCGCCAGCGCTGCCTGCGCAGCCTGATCTGGCCCGCGCACGCCAATACGTTGTCAAGCGTTTGAGCACAGAGTTTTCGCCGCAGGACACCTATCAATCTCTATTTCACAAGATGTCTTAGGTGGCGCCGTCCGCCGAACGTTAGTCGGCGCTCTCTGGCATCGAAGGCGAGGATCTGCTGCTGCTGATGACAGCCGCGTATTTTCACGACATTGGCTTTGTGGTCAATCGCGCCAACCATGAGGTGATTGGGGCCGATATTGCGCGCACGGTTTTACCGGGTATGGGCTACCAGCCCGCACAAATTGATGCGATCTGCGGCATGATCATGGCGACGCGACTTCCCCAAAGCCCGCGCACCATCCTGGAAAAAATCTTGGCCGACGCCGATCTTGATCTGTTGGGGCGCGCCGATTTCTTCGAGCGCAACGCGGCGCTGCGCGCCGAATTGGCCGCCTTCGGCGCCGCGCCCAACGACTACGAGTGGCACCTATCTCAGCTGCAGTTTGCGCGCCATCATGACTATCAAA
>JBGAVB010000304.1:0-3721 GCA_044228345.1 Anaerolineae bacterium
TTGATGCGAAAATCGCTCTCGGCCAGGCCGCCGTCATCCGTGCGCAGCCCCTTGCCCATGCGCGCATCGGTGATGTGGAACGTAGCCGTTTTCCAGGTGCGGCTGTTGGTCTTGGTCACGTAAGCATTGGCGCCGCCGTTCGGCGTGGCAGCGCGCATGACGCCCCCAATCGCCTCGTAATCGAGCGACCAGGTGTCCGCGCCGATGTCGGCGTAGGTCACCTTGATGTCCACGGTGTTTTTGCCGACGGTGATGTAATCGGGATGCACCCGCAGCCACATGTAGGGGTTGTTGGTTTCCTGCGCCGTGCGCCGCACGACCCATCCTTCCATTCCGCTCGGCAAATCGGGATTGTACGCGGTGGTGTTACAGTAGGCAGGCCCCGCCCCGGCCGGCGCGCCGCAGTTCCCCAACCCATAGACATAGGACGCAGAGAAGCAGGGGATGCCGCCGCAGCTGTTGGGCCAGCCCGCAGCCGGATTGATGGTTGGGTCCGGGCTGATGAAGGGGTCATTGGACTCTGGTACGGTATGACCGCCAAGCACGTTGTCGTTTTGATAGAGCCAGAATTCGAAGTTGCCCAACTGCGGGAAGAATGACGACTCCTCGAACGCGTAGTCGTAGTAGATGGGATTCCGATGGTCGCGCATCACCACCCACACGCTGGGCGTATTGCTCAGATTGGCGCCCACATAAGGCCGCCAACGCTGGATCATGTTAAGGTACTCGGTGCGATCAATGTTCGGGGGCGGCGCCGGGTAAGGGCTTGAATTGTTCTCCACGAACAATGACTCATCCAGGCGCAGATAATAGGCATGCTTATCCAGGCCGCTGAGCAAGCCCCAGTAGAACGAACGGGGGCTTTGCAGCATATACCAGTAAGTCTCGAAAACGGTTGGCACTTGATTGTAATGCAAGTTCAACACATCGTACATGCCGCAGTTTTGACAGCCCGAAAGACCGTCGCCGACTTCGGAAAAGTTGAAGTCTGGAGTCAGGCCGTTGAGCGAAATGCCGATGCCCAGACTGGCGGCGTAATCGCCCATGTCGCGGCGCTCGCTCACCTGGTAAGTAAATGAAGCGATCTGTACCAGCAGCTGCTTCTTGAGCACCCGCCGTCCCTGGTTGGCATCGTACACACTGAACGCGTCATAAAAAGCATCTACGACGTCGGTTGTGTAGTCGCGCCAGGCCTGGGTGTAATTCGTAATGCCATCGGCGTGCATGGCGAGTTCCATGATGTACTTGTCTTCGGTTGAGTTGACCATGTGGGCTTCACCGTAGGTGCCAAAGCCCATGGCGACGAACTCGAGCCGCGCATCGTTCATGTAACGTTCGCCGTAGTAATGCGCCAACTCCCGATAACGCTGAAGGAACGCTGGACGCCAGTACATCGGCAAGCGGCGGTGATCGGCGTTTGCGGTGTCGCAGGCCGGACCAGAGAACTTGCAAATCTCAAACGTGTACTGATCCACATCGGCCGCCGGGTAGCTGCTGGTGTCCCACATGTAGGCAGGCAGATCGCGCACACCCGTTTCATACGAGCGGCCGCCGCCGTAAGGACTGATGGCGAACGCGCCCTTCTTGCCTTTGGCTGCCGATTGGCTCAAGAGCCAGTTGACGCGATCAGGGCGATAACTGCCATACCCAGTTTCCAGGTAAGCCCATGACCAGTTCATCACGGTGCCGTCCAGATGATAGCGATTGGTATCGGCCGTGCCATACCAAAATGACGAATCATCCTTGAAATAGATGCCAGGGCGCGAGGCCGGAGGGCCAGGCGCAGCGGGTGTCGTCACCGCCGGCGCGTCCGCAGAAACAGGCGCATCCTGGATCGCTCTGGTGGCGCTCGCCGATGGGGCCAGCAAGAGCGCGGCCAGGCAAATCAAGGCTGCAAGCCATTGAGTCAACGTATGCTGCGTCATATCAAATTCCCTCCGTGTGCAGCAGTCTGGGAGAACGGCAGCCAACGGTGGGCAGTCATTGTTGTATAGAGCAAAGTATACCGTCCATTCTTGTAACCTTTGGCTCGCGCCCGTGGGCGGTCAGGCGTCGAGCGGCATGCGGCGGGCACTCGTGATGACCCAGGGACTGAGCGATGGTATGCGATCAAGTCCCACGAGTCTTTCGATCGTTGTGTACACCGGCAGCAGCGCGGTATCAGAAAACCGTAGTGTGGGCGCCCAGTTGTAGCCAATCTGGCGCTCTACGGTGAAGCCTGCTTTGTTCAAGCGTGTCTCCATGTCAACGGGTGTGGAGACATACTCAAAACGATGCCACGATTGCGGCTCCATGCGTCCTAGAACAAGAAGAAAGCGACGGAGCCATCCTTTGTAAGACAGACGATTGGTGGAGGTGACGATCAGCCAGCCCCCCGGGCGAACGATTCGGTGCACCTCACGAAAAAACCAGTTGCGTCCATCCTCCACATAAAAGGGAACCTGGATACACAACGCAGCGTCTACACTGGCATCGGCCAGAGGGAGCACCGGCGTGGTAGCATCCACGAGTTCCGCTCGAATCGAATGATCTTTCTGGCGCAAACGGCGCAGTGGGATGATCGAGACGTCAGTCACCGTCACATCGTATCCGTGCTGCGCCAAAGGGACGGCAATGCGTCCAGAACCGCCCGATAAATCCACCAGCTTGTGGATGGAGGGATCACGGGTTAAGGTTGACAAGATAAACTGGCGTTCTACGTTATCCAGGTATTGCCCTAAGGCCACTGTGTTGAGCCAGTCAGGATGATATTCGTGATCTATCTGGGCGGAAGACAATCTTTTTTGTACTCCACATGAAGATATAGGTCTAGGACGCGAAAAACCCTCTTTTCCCGCTCTTATCCTAAGGCCGCAAGATGAAACCTAGATGAACAACAGGCGCGGGGATGATGACATTTTGTTCACCAAGACGGCCATGACCTTTGTCATGTCAGGCCAGTGAAACAACGGCCAACAAAAGATCACCTTCCAACGCGTCACTGCGAGGAAGGCGCCAAAAATCGGGTCATCTTAGCACACCCCAAAACCTTTGGCAAATCAAATTTGGTGGGTTCAGACGCCGCGCGCCGGTCTGCGGCGGCGTTCCTTCGATCCAACGGGTGAGACAGGCGTCACGTCAGCCGGATGATTTGGTGTGTGCAGCCCGATTCGACGATTTTCTCGGCCAAGAGTACGGCGCGCAGGCCTTCGGCGCCGTCAACCAGCGGTGGGTGATTCTCAATCACCGCGTTGACAAATGATTCAAACTCCGCGCGTAACGGCTCTTTGCGCTTCAATTCGTATTTCACCACGCGCCCTTCGCTCACGCCCATCAATGCCGTCAGCCCTTCCCATTGGCCGTTGCTGGCGCTGCTGTTTTCAAAGAACTGCAGCTCCTGTGTCAAGTAGTTGACAGCAAACATCCCGCGCTCACCAATGATCGTCAGTTCACGGAACTTCTTCGGCGTCAGCCAGTTGATGTCCAGCACGCCAACTGCGCCATTGCTGAACTTCAGGACGCCCGACAACAGATCTTCGTGCGCGGCGTGAATCTCGCGCGCGGTTTCCGCATACAGCGAGGTCACGCGCGCCTTCGTCAGGTACTCCAGGATGTTGACCTCATGCGTTGCCAAGTCAAATACTACACCCACGTCTTCGACGCGGGGCGGAAAAGGCCCCACGCGTCGCGAGCGCAGTTGGAAGATACGCCCCAATTGCCCTTCATCCAGGAGATGTTTTAG
>JBGAVB010000305.1:0-3716 GCA_044228345.1 Anaerolineae bacterium
CTCACCATACTCAGGATCGTTGATGAGCACAGCCAGGTTGAGGCTCAGATTGGAGATGCGCGGGAACGGATGGGCGGCATCGAAAGCCAGCGGGGTGAGGACCGGAAAAATCTCGCGCTCATAGTAGCTGCGCAGCGCCGCGCGCTGGGCCGGGGTCAGCTCATCATAGTTGAGCAAGCGAATGCCCTGGCCCGCTAATTTTGGTATCAAATCGTCAGTCAGGACGCGCGTCTGTTCATCCAGCAGGGGCAGCAAGGCCGCGCGCACCGCGTCCAACTGCTCAGCCGGCGTCATACCGTCGGGCGTACGCTGCGTCACGCCGGCGGCAATCTGCTCTCGCAAGCCGGAGACCCGGATCATGAAGAACTCGTCGAGGTTGGAGCTGAAAATGGACAGGAATTTGACGCGCTCGAGCAAGGGCGCGTTCTGATTTTGCGCTTCCTGGAGCACACGACGGTTGAATTCGATCCAACTCAACTCACGGTTGAGATAGAGGGAGTCGCGCAGCGGTGCTGCCTTTTCAGACGCCGTCTCACTCATGGTCGCCAATTTAAGATCCAGCGGCAGTTTCTTCTTTGGCACAGTTCCACCTCGACAACGATATTCGTAGATAACAGGCAGCAGACGAATAGATTATAGATGCGTCAGGGCACGGCGGCAAACGCGGTGACCTTGCAGGCCAGCGTGTCTACCACAAAGACCTGGCCCTCTGCGCTGACGGCAATGCCCAACGGTTTGCGGAATTGACCCGGCGCATTACCCTCTGCGCCAAATTGGCCCACGGGCGCGCCGTCCGGCGCGAGGACGACGATGCGGAAGCTCTCTGGATCGGTTGCGTACAACCGGCCATCGCGGCCAGTTGCCAGGTGCGGACCTTCGAGCGTACCGGCGGGCGTCAAGCTAACAGACTTGACGATGGTGCCATCGGCCGCCAGGTGCCACAGGATGCCGTTCGTTGCTTCGGCCACCCAGATATCGCCGCCCGGGCCGGTGGCCACATCGGTGGGCTGCCCCTGGCCGATCGGCGGTTCATCCCGGCCGCCGAGCTGCGACAGCTTCTTGCCGGCCTGATCGAGTTTGAGGATGCGGACGCCGCCGGTGTCGGCCACCCACAAGCCGCCCTGACCGTCAACCCACAGGCCGCGCGGGCGATAGAAGGTGTTCTCAACCCCAAACGCGGCTGCGAACTGACCATCAGGCGAGAAGCGCTGCATACGCTGCTGCACGGCGTCCAGGACCACCAACGTACCATCGGGTGAAACGCCCAGGTCGAACGGTTCCAGGAACTGTCCATCGCCCTCGCCCTCACGGCCCCAGGCGGCGATGAACTTCCCAGCCTTGTCCAGCTTGACGATGCGGCGGTTGCCTGCGTCGGCTACGTAGACATTGCCCTGGGCATCCACGGCCACGCCGCGCGGCTCGTTGAACTGCCCGTTGCCCGCGCCGCATGCGCCCGTTTGCCACAGCACCGTGGCAGCCAGGTCAGCCAGGTTGCCGAGCTGGCCGGCCGCGGCGGCTGGCGGCTGCGTTACCGCGCCCGGCTGTTCACCCGCCGCCGGCGTTTCCTCTACCGTAGGGGGCTCGATCGGTCTCGGGGCTGGCGGCGCGGGCAGCACGATGTTGGTTGGCATAGCATCCTGGATGGGGAACAGATAGGTGGAGGGCACAATCTCCTTGGCGCCGCCGGGCGGCTGCCACCAGAGCTGCAAATCGCGCGAGCCGCCAATCTGCCAATACTTGACCTCGATGTCGTGGAAACCCTGCTCCAGGAAGATGCTGCCTTCGCGATACTCCGAACCGTGGGAGCCGCCGTTGTCTGCGACCAACGCGCCGTTGATGAAGACCTGCGCGCCGTCATCTGCGCGCGTGCCAAAGATGTACTGGCCGCTCTGCGGCGCGGCGATTTTCCCGCGCCAGACGATGCTGAACGGTTCGGGCAGCACCGGGTTCGCCAAAACAAAGATGTCGTGCTGAACCCGCGCGGGCTGACCGCTGGCGTCGCCGTTGGGATAGTAGTAGCCGATCAGCCCGCTGTTGGCAATCTCCAGGGCGTACAGCGCGCCCGCGGGCACAGTCTCCAGCGGGGTGCCAGGGCCGCTCCAGGCCAGGCGCACGCGGCCCGGCTGGCTGCCGCTGTTGTAAGTCAGCGCAATGCCCTGAAAGCCGCCCGGCAGGGTGACTGTCAGGGCCTGCGTGTGTTGACTGTCGGCCTCTTTGATCTGCAGCAGCGGCTTGTCATTGATCCACAGTTCGGCGGCGCCGTCGGCAGTCAGTTCAAAGGTATACTCGCCATAGCCGCCGCCTGTAAACAGCGCGCCCTGCCAGCGCACGCTGAAGGGCGCTTGCAGCGGCGGCGCGGTGGTCCGCCAGTCAAAATCAATCGGCGCATCGCGGCGCTCAATCGTGGGCGCGCCGTCGGTGCTGGCGCCGGGGTAGAAGCGCGCAATCAGGCCGCGGCCCTGCGCCACGGCCGCGGCTGGCACGCGATAACTGACAAAGAGGGAGGCGCCAAAGGGATCGCGGTGATAATCGGCGACGCCACCGGGATAAATCTGCTGCATGAGCGGCACCAGGCGCTGATCGAGCGCCTCCATCACATAGACCACATCGCGATCCGCCTGCACATCGCGCAGCGGCAGATGTTCGGCCAGGTTGAGCAGGGTGTAAGGCCGGCGCCGGCTAATCAACTCCACGGCGGAATGGCGCTCGAATGCGGGCGACAGATAGACCTGGGCGTCGGGCGGCAGGTCGCGCAGGTATTGGCCGATGGCCGCCTCCGACGCGCTGAACGCGCGCCAAACCGACGGATCCTTGGCCTGCTTGTTGAAGAAGGTGTCCGCGTTGACCGCGCCGACATACAGCACCAGGGCCAGCAGGGCCAGCATGAAAGGCTGGCTGGCCCGCTGCAGCGTGCGGGCGCGCGCCGGCTCGGTCTTGGGCAGCCGCCACGCAGTCAGATAAGCATCCCAGGCGCGGTCGAGCACCAGGCCTACAAGCAGGAAGATGACGGGCAGGAGGCCAATGGGGCGGCGGGCGGTGGGCGCCTCATGCGCCACGGAGAGCACGGCCACGCTGCCCACGACAATGATCCAGGTGAAGCTGAGAAAGGGCAGCGGCCGCCATAGATGGCGCAGCATGTACGCCAGACCCAGGATGACCAGCGCGCCGACGACGGCGTCGAGCAGCGGCGCACCCGGTAGATTGTTGAGCGCGGCCACGTCGCCGCGCCAATGGAACGACCACAAGACCTTGTCCAGGTTGTCCCACAGCGGCTTGAGCGAGCCGCCGGCGTTCTCGATGTCGTTGAAAACCGAGATGTGGCGCGTGCGGCCGATGAACACCGACCAATGCTGGATGATGTAGACGCCCAGCGGGGCCGCGCCGACGATGGCGCCGGCGGCCATGAGCAGCCCGCCTTCGATCAGCGCGCGCCACTGTCGCCAATGCGTTAGCAGCCAGTAGAGCAGAAAAATGCCCACCACGAAGGGCACGACGCGAAACGCGGTGTAGGTGTTCATGCCCAGGGCCAGCATCAGGCCGGTCCAGGCCCAATCGCGGCGGCGACCATAGCGCACGGCGCGGATCAGGAAGAGGAAGAGCAGGCTCTCCACCAGCGGCACCATGATCAACTCGTAAACGATGCGGCTGAAGGTCAGGTGCCAGCGGCTGACGGCAAAAAGCGCGGTGGTGGGCAGGGCAATGCGCCAGTCGAACAG
>JBGAVB010000306.1:0-3713 GCA_044228345.1 Anaerolineae bacterium
TACCGGCTCGAATGTAACCACCGTGAGTGGGTGCCGGCCAACGATGGGATCGGCCACCGGGTGCGCAACAGCATCCAACCAGCCGTGGTCCCCGTCACCGAAGTCGCCTGATCCCCATCATTTGACCCGAAAATGAACAGGAGTTGAACTAGGGATTGAATAGTCATCCCAGGCATAATCCGTGCAGGTCGCATCCACGCGACCGGCAACCGTTGAATTTGTCTGGAGGCATGACTCATGACATCCTGGATGGCTCTCCCCTCGCGCCTTAGCCGCCGTTTGCGCGGGCATTCCACCACACGCCGGCTCTACAACCTGCTGCCCTACCTCTTGTTGATCACCCTGCTGATCGGCCTGCTGCCCCCGCCGGGTGTTGACGCCCGCGCCGCGGAAAATAGCGCAGCCGGCGCGCCTCAAGCCGCGCCCGTCGCGGAGTCATCCTCGCCGCCGGTAGATCATGCCGCGGCTCGACTGAGCTCGCCGAAGTCGCCGGCGCTGACCGGCGCGCTGCGTTTTTCGCCGGCCGTGGACACGGACCGCGACCCCAGCACCAACCCACTGCCGACAACCCCGCTCGCCGTGCTGCGCGTCGGCGGCGAGGGCCAGGAAGTGCGCTACACCCAGCTCGACCTGGCCGTGGAGGTGGCGCCGGACTCGGCTCAGCAGAACCCGGCCGGCACGCCCGTGACGTTTCATCTGTGGAACGCGTCGCGCACGGTTGCCCTGGAGCGCCAGGCGACGGCCGACGCCTGGGGCGCGGTCGGTGTGCACTTTGTGCTGGACGATCTGCACCTGGGCGGCCCCTTCTTCTACAGCGCCAGCGCGCCCGGTTTCGGTCCAACAGAAGTGCGCACCTTCGATGTGGATGCACAACGCATCGGCCATGACACCCGGCTCGGCGCCGCCAGCCTGACCACCCGTTTTGAGCCGGACGGCCGCCTGGTCGTGGACGTGACCTCCACCGTCGCCATAGATGAGGGTCTCGACGCGGTGCAGCTCACCGCCCTGCATGTGATTCCCACCGGCGCTGCAGAGCCGGACAAAGAGCTGCTGCCGCCCCTTGTCGCCCGCCGCTTGGATGCCTATCACGCGCGCGCGGAAATTTATCTTGATGCCGGCTATTACCTGCTCAACGCCACGGTGTTGTCAGGGCATGTCGAAGCCAGCAGCCAACCGGTCTTTGTCGAGCTGACAAAGCAGGTTGCGCCGCCCGTGGCCCAGGTCGAGCAGATCGGCAATGTCAGCGATGACCTCACCACCGCGCTGGTGCAATATCGCACGCCAGAGGGCCACGCCGCCCTGCTGACGCGGCGCCTGGCCGACCTGCCGACCGAGGCCGCCGCGCCGCCTTCAGCGCCGCCGGTCTTTGTGCAGAGCGAACGCAGCGGCCCCTTTTCCTGGCGCACCGTCACCTACACCTCGACGGTGCAGGTGCAGGCCGATGACCACAAGAAGCGCGTCGTCGTGGATGGCTTTGCCTACGACCCGCTGGCCCGGCGCTATGATATCCGCATCGAATCGCTCATGCCAAAGGCGGTCGAGGACAAGCTGACGGTGCAGGTGCTTGGCCCGCACGGCGTGGTGATCTATGAAGAGACCGCGCCCATCCTGCTCGATCCAGCCGCGCCGCTGAGTTACCAGGTCAGCGTGCCGAGCGATCGCGGCGAGCCATCCGGGCTGCGTATCATCGTGCATGACCCGGCCGACATTTCCTGGCTCTTCCAAAAAGTCGGCGACCTGGTGCAGACCGTGTATGACTACCTGCGTCGCCCCATCAACGACGCCGGTTTTTCGATCACCGCCTCGTTTCGCTTTCAGCTCAAGGTGATCGAGATTGACGTCGGTAGTTACGCCGTGGTCTGCTCCGAACTGTGCGAGACCAAACCTTCGGGGCTTTTCTTCAAGCCCGGCGATTGGGTGGCGACGATCACCACCGGCGTGCGCGATTTTCTGCGCAACCAGTACCGCGATGTCGCGCAGTTGGATGACCTGGACAAGATCATCGCCAAATTGGGCGAGGGCATCCCGCTGGGCAGCCTGACCCTGACCACGACACTGGGCGCGCGCTACACGCGCGTTTTGATTGACCCGGCCTCTTGCCCCTCGCAGCAGGCGCTGCAGGCGGCCAAGGATCAGCTCAAGGCCAACGCGAACGCGCTCAAGGAGATTGCCAAATTCGTCACCTTCCGCTTCAAGACAATCTCCGAAACTTTCCAAAGCAAAGCCAAGATACGCTTCACCATTCCAGGCCTGTGGTTCCTGGGGGCGGAACTGGCGCCGGTCTTTGCCTTCAAACTGGAAGCAGACAAAACTCCCAACGAGCTGGGCATCTTCGGTGAATTCAACCTGGAGGTCGGCGGCAAATTCGGTCTCAAGCTGAAGGCGTCGGCCCTGCTCGACCTGGTGATCAGCATTGCCAACGGCTATCAGTACATCACCTTTGTCTATCGCCTGGTGGAGACGGCCAAGACCATGGACACCGTCTTCAAGGTGATCAGCGAAGCGCAGAAGCAGTCGGTCGGCGGCGGCTGTGGGGGCGGCGGCAGCGGCAGCGGCGGCACAGGCGGCGGCGGCGGCAAGAAGAACCCTCCGCCGCCCAACGGTTCGCCGGATGATCGCCGTGACGCCTCGCTCAACGATCATGACCCCTCGCCCGCGGGCCTCAGCGGCGACTTGCAGTATTACCAGCAGCAGGTGTCCATCGCGCAGCAGGCCGGCTTCACGCACGCCGCCGCCTACTACCGCGTTTCCCTGGCCGCCACCGAGCTGGCGATCTTCGAGGCCGACACGCAGAAGATGATCAGCCACACGCTGGAGATGGATGCCATCTACCAGGCGGCCGACTTGCAGATGCGCAGCCTGATCAGCGGCACCGTCCTGCCGCCCCCCGGCCAGACCATCACCGACGCGGTGCAGTCCGCGTACACCGATTTCTACGTCCAGCTCGACCACACGACCTTCGATCAACAGCGCCGTGTGCTGCGTGATGCGCTTGAGTTTGCCCGCCGCGTCTACGCTGGCCTGCGCGGCCAGGAGCTGGAACTGCAGCGCGAACTGCGCCAGATGACAAGTGCGACCGGCGTGGGTATTTTGGACAGCGGCCTGATCTTCGACGCCCTGGGCGCCATCGGCAGCCTCGGCGTCAAAGCGCGACCGGTTGAGATCGTGGCCGGCACCGGGACAAGCGGCCTGGCGGAAAGCCGCTATGTAGACCCGTACCAGGCCCCGCCGGTGGTCATCGTGCCCAGCGGCGGCCTCTACCGCTATCAAGACAGCGCGCAGGCGCGCGCCTGGCTCGCAACCTACGTTGGCATCGGCGGCACACTGGTTGTGCTGGCGCAGGCCGACAGCCTCGATTGGGGGCTGCTGCCCGGCGGCGAGGTGCAGGGCCTCGGCTACTTCCAGGACATCCTGTGCAAGGACGCGTCGGTGCGGATTATCAACGCTTCGCCCTGGATCACTGGCCTCGATCGCGACCGCCCCAACATCCAGGTGGATGGCTCGTTCACGCAGTGGCCGGCCTCGGCCACGGTGGTCTTGATGCGCACCACCGGCAACCAGATGCCGGCCATGATTGAATATCCCTATGGCGCTGGCCTGGTGGTCGCCACGTCGGCTTACCCAGACTTCTACATGAACGGCCTGCAAAGCGACGATGACATTGCCTTCGCGCGCGCCGTCTTTGGCGTGGCCGCGCTGCGCGGCGGCGCCTC
>JBGAVB010000307.1:0-258 GCA_044228345.1 Anaerolineae bacterium
ATCGCGCGCGGCTGCCGTGAGGCCGGCGGTGTGGAAGAAGTGACGTTCTGGCGCGTGGATGATCGGGCCGAGGCGATGGCCTTCGCGTGTCGTTTGGCGCGCCCCGGCGACGTGGTGATCGCCTGCGGCAAAGGGCACGAGCGATCCATGTGCTTCGGCGAGGTGGAAACGCCGTGGAGCGAGCAGGAAGCGCTGCGCGCCGCGCTCAGGGCGCGGCAGGCGTTGTCCGCTGGCCTCGATGATCCCGTTGCGCGTTCA
>JBGAVB010000307.1:268-3702 GCA_044228345.1 Anaerolineae bacterium
GGAAGGCAGAAGCTCTACCACTGAGCTACGCCCGCTTGGAGGAAGGGAGGAAGCTAGACGATCGGAAGATTGGGATCAATCTCCAACACGGCCGGCGACACGGCCTCCAGCGGCCGCGATCCGGCCACGCCGGCAATCATGGCCGCATTGTCTGTGCACAGCCAAATAGGCGGAATCGCATGCGGAACAGGCAGCCGGCTCGTGAGCTGCCGACGCAGTTCGGCGTTGGCCGCCACCCCGCCGCACACGCAGACCTGACTCACCTTGAAATCGTCAATGGCGACCAGCAGCTTGGAGACGAGCGCGTCGGCCACCGCGGCTTGAAAACTTGCCGCAACGTCAGCCGTCGGCACCGCGCCGCCATCCGCGGTCAGCGCACGCGTGAGGCGCAGCACCGCGGTTTTGAGGCCGCTGAAACTGAAATTGTAGCGCTGCTTCTCGTCATGGCGCAGCGCCACCGGCAAATCGAACCGCTGCGGATCGCCGCCCAGGGCCGCCTTTTGCAGCGCAGGGCCGCCAGGATAGCCCAGGCTAAGCAGGCGCGCTACTTTGTCGAAGACCTCGCCGGCGGCGTCATCCAGGGTCGCTCCCAGGCGTGTGTAGCGGCCATGGTCGTGCATCAGGATCAGTTCCGTATGCCCACCGCTGACGATCAACACCAGGATCGGAAAGGCGCCGACCGTCAGGTTCGCATCGGTTTGCAGCCAGTTAGAGTAGACGTGGCCTTCGAGGTGATTGACGCCCACGAGCGGGAGGCCCTGCGCCCAGGCCAATCCCTTGGCCAGGTTGACGCCAACGAGCAGAGAGCCTGCTAATCCCGGCCCATACGTCACTGCCACCGCTTCGATCTCGCGCCAGGTGACTTGAGCCTGCGCCAAAGCCTGTTCGATCACCGGGTTCAGGGTCAGAATATGCTGCCGTGACGCCAGCTCAGGAAAGACGCCGCCATAGGGGCGATGTAATTCGATCTGCGTCGCCACCACGTTGGACAAGATGCGCCGACCATCGCCAACCACGGCCGCGGCCGTCTCGTCACATGATGTTTCGATACCGAGAATTAGTCTTGTCATGCTATCATTCTGCCTGTTGAATATCGAGCGCCGGCTGCATTATAGCCGCGTTTGCCGATCCTTGCCAGCCACGCGCCCTGGCCCTGGCGCGTCAGGCGCGCCAAGCCTGTCTAGCAGATTGCCAGGCAGCATCAATCAACGCGACCTGTTGACGATCCTGGGGAGGCGAATCTTTCCTCCCTTTGCACTTTGACCTTTGCACTTTGACCTTACGGAGACGACCACTGAAAACCTTGATTATTGGCGCCGGGGCCATTGGATGCCTGGTGGGCGCACGCCTGGCGCTGGCCGGGCAGCAGATCACGCTGATTGGTCGGCCAGCGCTGGTGGAAGCCGTCCAGGCGCACGGCCTGACGCTGCGCATGGGAACTGAAACACAGACCGCGCCTGCCGTCAACGCTGTGCCATCGGTCGCCGCGGCCTTCGACGCCGCAGCCGCGTTCGACCTCGCCATTCTGACGGTCAAGGCGTATGACACGGCCGCCGTGATGGCCGAACTCGCGCCGTGGCGCTCACGACTGCCGCCGCTGTTGACGCTGCAAAACGGCGTTGGCAACGAAGAACGCCTGGCTGCGATCCTCGGCGCCAATCGCGTGATGTCCGGCGCCATCACGACGCCGGTCGCCGTGACCGCGCCTGGCGTGATTGAGGTCATTCGACGCGGGCGCGTCGCGCTGGCGGCGGTGAACCCCAGAGCGCCGGCCTTTCCCGCGCTGTCCCTGGCCGCGATGTTTGCAGCCGCCGGCCTGCCCGCTGGCGTCTACGACGACTATCGCGCGCTCAAATGGACCAAGCTGCTGATGAATCAACTCGCCAACGCCACCTGCGCTATCCTCGGCTGGACGCCCGGCCAGGTCATGGCTGATGCGCGCCTGGCGGACCTGGAGATTGACGCCTGGCGTGAGACATTAGCCGTGATGGCGGCGCAACGGATCCGCACGGTCACGTTGGGCGGCTATCCATTTCCGTGGTTCGCGCCGCTCATTCGCACGCTGCCCCATGCGATCATTCGACGCGCATTAGGCCGCCTGGTGGCCGGCGGCCGCGGCAGCAAAGCGCCTTCGCTCTACCTTGACCTGGAAGCCGGCAAAGGCCGCACCGAGGTGCCATTCCTCAATGGCGCGGTGGTGACCGCGGCGCGCCCCGGCGTCAAAACGCCCGTGAACAGGGTATTGACGGCAACGCTGCAGGCCCTCAGCCGCGGCGATACGCCGTGGGCAGAATGGCGCGATCAGCCCGAGCGGCTCTGGCAAAAGGTGCAGGCCGCGCGGCGATAGGATCCGTTTGCGACAAGATGCAAGGAAATCAGGGGCGCATTTCAGAATGGGGGCGGGTCGGGCGATTGAAATCGCTGCAACCGCTGCAAAGCCTCCCTTCGGAGGCTGTGCCCCCAAACTGAAATGCACCCGGAAATCAGCGCGGGGCAAATTGCCAGATCAGCAGGCAGCCAACGGCGCCAATGGCGAGGAATTCAAGCACCACAATGCGACGCCAGGCGCCGGCAATGCCCTGCTGCGCCAGTCCGACGAGCAGGTAGAACATGAGCAGCATGAGAAAGCCGGCAGTCAGGCTGGGCAGCTGCCAGTAGTTCAATGCCCAGGTGGCTTCACCGAGTACGAGGCCGCACAGCAAACCGTAGATGAGCACCTGGCGCAAGGTGACAGACCGCGCTGTGCTCTCGGCCCCGCGCAGCAGTTCGATGGTCAACAAAGCGCCGATGGCCGCCGTCACCGTTCCCGAAAGCACGCTGCGCGCCCGCGACTGGTAAACGATCAGAAACAGGAGCAGCACAACCGCGTAGGTGATGAAATTGAGCGCCACGCGGGACAGGCGATAATAGCGATCGCGCTCATCAATCGTGTGGTAGATGATGATGCTGATCGCGGCCAGCAAGACCCCAATCAGCGCCAGGACGGCGAGCCAGGTGATGCGCCCGGGAATGAGGGGCAGGAGCTGCGCAGCCGTCAGCACCAGGGCGCAGGGTAGCGACCACAGAATCCAGGTGTGGGGCAATTCACCCGCCTGGGCCAGGGGATGTGCTCGCACCACGGCTTCGACGCCGCTGGCTGCCAGCACGAGCAGCGGAACCGCCAACAGGGTCGAGGAGTTGATTTCAACACTGAGCGGCGTACCAAAAACGATCCACGTCAACGTGCGCGAGGGCAGCTGTAGAAATAGTTCAGCCGCCAGCATGGCGAGAATCACCCAGAGGTAGATACTGACGCGATCACGATAATCAGGTGCTTGCATTGAACAGACTCGAATTCAAAATCCCCCGACCAATGGCAAGGAGCCAGCAAATTGTACCCGCCTTTGCCGATTTTTGCCAACCTGAAGGGCGGAGAGCGGAGACCGGAGACCAGA
>JBGAVB010000308.1:0-3700 GCA_044228345.1 Anaerolineae bacterium
CCATCTCCAGGCTTTGGCGCGTGCCGCCCACGCTGACCAACATGCGGCGAATTTCGGTCAACGGCGCGCGCGCCACGAGCACGGACGTGTTGCTTTGGCGCACCACTTGGGCCACGCGCGAGCCGTGCAGCAGGCGGCTCAGGCCGCGGCGGCCGGCCGGCGCTAATAGAACCAAATCATAGGTATGGGCAGCCAATTCGGCCAGAATGGCTTCCTCCGCCGTTCCCGGCTGTGAGACTTCGCGCAAATCGCCCGCCGTGGCCGCCGTCAACTGCTCCCGCGCCGCGGTCAACCACGCGGGATCTGCATCCGCGCCCGCATCGGGAATCATGAGGGTCAACTGGGTGTCAAAATGACGGATGAGCGCCAACGCCACGTGCAGCGCCCACTGACTATTGTTCGAACCATCTACATACAACAAAATTTGCATTCTCGACTGCCTAACTCCACCGTAGGAAGGACTTGCTCAGACCAACAACAAAATCAGGGGGACGACAAAAATGATCGCCAAAAAGACGCCGAGGCGCCGATTGTCGCGCATGATCCATTCCAGGCACCACTCGACGCCGCGGCGGTAGCCGTTGTAGTTGATGACCAGCACCATGAGCGATAACAGGGCCACGCTCGTCATTTCGGTAAAGACAATGGTGAACGCGCGCGGCGTGTTGAGCAGCAGCGCCGCAAACAGCGTGTCAATGAACGTCGTGATATTAGCCCCCATCACATAGGGCATCAGGTTTTCACGCCGGACGTAGCCCCGCACCGACAAGGGCACCAGGATGGTCAACGACACCGAGACCGAAAGCGTCACCGCGGTGACGGCCATGCCGATGACGAACATCACCCACGGCCGATAAACCAGGTCAGACACGCGCTGGAAACTGCCGCTCTCCGATGAAATCTCAGGCAGCGCCCGGTCGAAGATGTTGAATGCCGTGAGCAGAGTCAGCAGCCCCGCCACAAACACCAGCCAGCCGGGAAGCAGCGCCGCCAGCCAGTGGACGATGGGGTCATAGACGATGTCAATGAACGAGGCCAACACCGTGGGCACCCCAAAACGCACGTTGTCGAACCAGCCATTGGTCAGAATGAGATACCCCATCCCCATCGCGGGCAGGTAGATCGTCGCCGTGGTCAACAGGGCCAGCACCCCAATCGAAATGCTGGCGACGCGCTGCCGTCCGCGCAAGTACGACACGAAACCAACCAACAATACGATGAACGAAGCGCCGAGTCGCGAGCCGGTAATCATGGCAAAAGACTGGACATCGGAAATCAAGTGTTGGCTGTACAACGTGAGGGACACCGCGGCGACAGGCGAGCCGCTCAAGACCATGTAGGCCATCAGCCAACCCATGCCCAACGTGTTGGTCATCGAGTCAACCGCCAACGTCTTGAACAGCGGCTGCAGCTCACGCGCCCCACTCTTGAGCAGTTCCAGCGCGAGGATGAAAACCGCCACGCCGGCCACAGCAATCAGGACTTTCTTGATTCGATTGAGCAAAGGCGTCCGTCCTTATTCTTGGGTCGCATGGCCGTAGAACACAAGCAGGGTGCTGCCATACGTGCGTTCATCAAGCCGGGCCAGGGAACTCAACGATAGGGAATGATCTTCCTTCGGGTAAATCTGGACAATGACCTGTCCGTCAGCCGCCAGCAGCGTGGGCCGTGCATCCATGAGCAGAAGCGCCTTTTCCCACAGCTGCCGATACTGCGGCGGCGCGATGTAGACCAGATCGAACGGCGCTGCGTCCGTGCGCTGCAGAAAGGCAAAAGCATCGCCGGCGACGACGCGCGCCTGTTCAGCCAGGCCGGTGAGAGCCAGGTTCTTGTGCAGAATGGCGAGCGCGCGGCGGTCCTTCTCACAAAAAACGGCCTCAGCCGCTCCCCGACTCAGGGCCTCGATGCCCACGGCGCCCGTGCCGCCGAACAGATCGAGGAACCGGCAGTCTTCGATGGCGCCCTGCGCAGCGAGGATGGAGAACAACGCCTCTTTGACCCGATCGGTGATCGGTCGCGTCGAATCGCCAGGTACACCGAACAAGATTCGACCTTTGGCCGAGCCAGTAATCACACGCATGGCTGATTGTTCACCGCTGCCGAAGATTTGTCACGCAGACTGGTGACGCGACTGAAATGTAACACATGCTGACAGCTTTGGCAACTAATAGACACCCGAAACAGTTTTGCCAACCGATGCGTTTTTAGGTACACTTGAGGCGGCCCCGCCCCCTCAGATCCCGGACGCGTCGTACACGTGATCGCTCTTTATTCTGGAGGTTCCATGCACTGGTTACGCTTGCGCTGCGTCTCCCCTATGATTCGCGGTCTGCTGGTTGTTGGGCTGGCTGCTGCAGCCTTGCTGTCGGCAGTGCCGCCTGCGCAGGCCGCCATCCCTGAAGACGAGATGCTCGTCAACGGCGATTTCGAGGCTTTTCACGCCGGCTGGGTTGAGCCAGGCGTGCAGGTCATTTTTCATGCCAGCAGCCTGCCTGTCGGCATCGCGCCCTACAGCGGCGACTATGCGGCCTACTTCGAGCCGCACACGGCCGTCGAACTCTTTCAGAACGTCGCCCTTCCGGCGGACATCACGTTTGCCAAAATTCATCTCTGGTATTGGTCGCGCTGGAGTGAACATCCGGCCGAGCGTTTTCTGGCTGTCCAACTGCTCGATCCGGTCGGCGGCACGCATTACGTAGACGCGCTGCTGATTGACGCGTATCCGCCAACCAACGCCTGGCAGCCGCTCACGTACGTGCTGACGCCCGCTGATCTGGCCGCCATTCGCGGCCGCACCGTGCGCCTGAAGCTGCGCGCGGACGGCTCAAACTACCGCGCGAACTTCCTGGTGGACAATGTCAGCCTGGAAGTGAGCAGCGGCCTGGAGCGTCGCATTTACCTCCCCACGACGCCCCGGCGCGCCGGCAGCGGCCAATGAGCGATCTACCCGCGCATCCCTTCCCCGCCGGTTTCCTTTGGGGAACCGCCACCGCCGCGCACCAGGTTGAGGGCGATAACCGCAACAACCAGTGGTGGGCGTGGGAACAGACGCCCGGCCGCATCTATCAGAATCAGCGTTCCGGGCTGGCCTGCAACTGGTGGGCGCCGGGCGGCGCGGAGGCCGATTTCGAGCGCGCGCAGGCGCTGGGGCAAAATGCGCACCGACTGTCGGTCGAGTGGAGTCGCCTGGAGCCGAGCGAAGGCGTGTTCGACGCGACGGCCTTTCGCCGCTACCGTGAGATGCTGAGCGCGTTACGTGACCGCGGCCTGACGCCCATGGTGACGCTGCACCATTTCACCAATCCGCTCTGGTTCGAGGCGCAGGGCGCGTGGCTCAACCCGCGCAGCGTGGGGCTGTTCCAGCGTTTCGTCGAGCGCGTGGCCGGCGAGTTGGGCGACCTGGTTGGCCTGTGGTGCACCATCAACGAGCCAAACATCCACGCTGTGCTCAGCTACTTGCTGGGCGAGCATCCGCCAGGTCTGCACAGCCTCGTGGCGCCGTTTCGCGTCATGCGCAACCTGCTGCTGGCGCACGCGGCCGCGTATCGGACTATTCATCGCCTCGACGGCCGCGCCCAGGTAGGGCTGGTGCTGCACTTCCGGCCCTTTGTGCCGGCCACAGCCAGCTCGCGACTCGATCAACTGGCCGCCGCGGTGCAGAACTATATCTTCAGCGACTGCGTGCTGATCGCGGTGCGCG
>JBGAVB010000309.1:0-3699 GCA_044228345.1 Anaerolineae bacterium
CCCAATACGCAGGCCGCAATCCAGGCAATGAGCGTCTGTGCGGCCATGGGCAGCGGTTGCGTCAACAGCGCGGGCCGATACGCGCCTAGCACCGGGGCCACCGCCAACCAGGCGAGCAAGAAAGGCGCGGCCGTCTGTGCGATAGCCAACAGGGGCAGCGATTCCGCGTGACTGGCGCGCCCCACGGTGGCAAAGAGCAAGAAAATGAGCACATCCACCACAACCAGGACGACCAGCTTGCGTCCTACGGGCGCGGCGGTGGTTGGCGTTGACTGCGCATTTTGTTTGACAGAAGCCTGTTTCACACGATCTCCTATCCTCAAGCGGCGTGGATGGCGCTGCCATATCTTCCATGGCTGCCATGTTCCCTGCCCGATCTATCGCATCGGTGTAGAAAGCGCCGCCGAATGTTCCCTGTGATGTTACCACACGGGCGGTCAAAATTCAAACCGGTGCAGGCTGGCGCAGCAGTTCCGCGCGCATAACCCGTTGGGGACCAGGAGGTTGGCTCATGTACAAGGGCTCGCCCAGGATCACGAGTTCGTAGCGACCAGGTTGATTGGGTGCGGTGATCTCGGTGGGCCGCGAGAACGCCTCAGCGGGCAGGGGTTGCTTCTATTGGGGCAGCGCGGGGCGGCGCTGCCTCCAGAAAGGTGAATGACCTTTGGACAGCCTGCCAGATTGCATCAATATCGGGTCGCGTGGCGACGAGGACATCCTCCATCGGATACAGCGTGAAGCGATAGATATGATCGGCGTGAACTACAAAAACTTCCCACACCAACCCTGCTTCACCGAACACGTTCTTAACCATCTCAGCGGGTTCTCCGCCAATGGTGGTGGCTTCACGGACGATTGGCGGCGATGACTGGCCCGCTGACTTTAGGAACTCATCCACTACTTGCGTCACCGTGCGTCCCAGCGCCAAGCCTGGCTCCATCAGCGAGAGTGCGCCGCCCGGCGAGTCGGCTGTAGGCGGCCCGTAAAAAGCCACATGGTAACCCGGCTGGACATCACCAACCGTGAAACGGGCCGGGTACAACAGGCAGTATTGAGCGACCGGATCGAAATACACTTTGAGTGTTACGTCACCGGACGCGCACCCGAGGGCTGGCTTGCGCATGGATACTGCGGCCAGTGTTGCGCCAGTTGCGACCGGTGCGGTCGGCGCAGACTGGGTTGCGGTTGACACCGTATGCGTCGCGGTCTCGTGCGGTACGGTACCAGATGGAGTCCCAGTACACGCCGCCAACAGAACGATCGCCAGCAGGCTTATTGCAGCTTTGAGCGGTATGCGCATCGTCAGTCTCCTACCAAAGAAAGGTTGCAGGAGCGTGCCTAATATTTCCAATGCCATTCTCGGCACTCGCCGCGCCTCTGTGGTGAAAATGGGTGTTCAGCACACGCTTGGAAATGAGAATTTTCTAACTCTCCAGTTCCGGGCGAATTCTGAGCATATAGACAGCACCAAAGCGAACACTTACATAATTCTCATTCCTTAGTATCGAGGGTGCCTCGTTTGACCCCTCACCGACCCATCGTGCCACAGACTACGCCGTTGGAGTTGTTGAAAGCGTAGAATATTCTAACCGTGCACTCCTTCTCTGGCAAATCGCGCTTTAGCCTGATCGGTCTTACGCTAGATCAAGCAAAAGCGGGCCTGCGCAGATGGTTCTGATTTTGTCTACCAGGCACATCTGTGTTGTGATTCGGTCAATCACCCGGTAGGGTGATTGACCGAAGGAGCATATCATGAGCGACTGGCGAGCAAGCCCTTCCCTGGAAGTGTTCACCGATTGTGTCTACGAGCTGAACATCCTGGCCCAGGCGGCCGCCGATCTGGAGGACGGCTGGCCGCACCACATTGCGTTGTTGGGAGTTGCTGCGCAAGCTGGCCGGACGAACCGCCCCCGGCGCCTACCTGGGCCAGACCGACCCGATCCCCATGCCGGCCTTCACGCGCATCGAGCCGTACCGGTCGCCGAATGGTCAGACTGAGATCGACGCGCTGGCCGAAAACGGCGAACGATGGGCGGTCGAAGTCAAGTGGCGGCAGAAGCGGGTCGGCCGCAGTGAGTTGGAACAGCTCCTGACCGCGGCTGCCGAGCTCCAGGCGCGCCCGTGGTGCGTCTCACAGGCTGGCTTCACACCCGACGCTCTGACCTTCGCCGCAGAAAAGGGCGTCCTGATCAGCAATGCCGATAGTCTGGCGGCGCTGACGAAGCTGATCAGATAATCCGACGCCCAAAGGCCACACGGCTTCATCTTGGTTTGATCTCTGTCGGCGGGCCGACTCGGGGTGATGAAGATCGCCTTACCGGTGGAAGGCGCCGTTTCTTGCTGCGGGATAGTCTTGACAGCGAATTAGCTCGCCTATATAATCCAGTCGAATCGAGGGGATGCATGGACAAGTCGCAGCTTTACGAAACCATTGCCGGCGGTGAAGACAGCTTGGCTGAGTTCAAGCGCGACATCAGCCAACGCAGCGACTTTGCCAGCGAGATGATCGCCTTTGCCAACACCGAAGGCGGATACATCATTGTCGGCGTAGAGGACGACGGCGCCATCGTTGGCGTTAGTAACCCCAAACAGGCTGAAGAAGCGATTCTGAACATTGCCCGGCAAAACTGTAATCCACCGCTCATCCCCATCATTGATCGTGTCAGCACAGATCATGGCGTTGTACTCGTCGTCGGCGTGCCGCGGCGGACAGGGCCGCCTTACGAGACCAACAGCGGCCAATGCTTCCTGCGCGTCGGATCTACGAAACGGCTGTGTACACCCTATGAGCGCGCCCGGCTGCTGCAGTCGGCTGGATTGTACCACTTCGAAGAGACACCGGCTCCGCGGACAGGTATTAACGACTTGCAACTGGAAGCGTTTGCCGCCTATTACCGGCGAATTTATGAAAAGCCATTGGAGGCAGCGGACGTCCCCATCCAGCCCATGCTGCAAGCGATGCGTTTTCTAGCCCCTGATGTGGACGGTTCATTGTGTCTTTCCGTGGCCGGGCTTCTGCTTTTTGGACGAAGGCCTGAAGACTACTTATACTACGCGCGTATCTCGGCGGTGCGTTGGCTCGGATTGGAAGTCGGCGAGGAGATCCTTGATCGGCAAGAGATCACCGGACGACTTCCCGATCAGATTGACCAGGCCGAAAAATTCGTGTTGCGCAACACTCGACTTTCTACGACAATTAATGGCGCCCGCCAGGTTGATACGTATCAGTACCCACGCCCCGCGCTGCGTGAGGCGATCGTGAACGCCGTCGCGCATCGCGATTATAGCCTGGATGGCGCCCAGATTCTCTTGTACGTGTTTGACGATCGCATCGAGATCCGCAGCCCCGGCGTCCTGCCCAACAGCGTGACCCTCCAAAACATCCGCGCACACTACAGCAGACCGCGTAACGAAATCATCGCCCGCGTGCTGTTCAACCTGGGCTACGTCAACACGCTCGGATCAGGCATCCCGCGCATGATTCGGCTCATGCGCGAGCACACGGGTCGCGAGCCGGATCTGGAAATCGTCGGGCAGCAGTTCCTGGTTCGGCTATGGGGGCCTTCGCACTAAACTCGTGCTGCGACGACAGGGGCCGCGACCAGCCAATTACCTCCGATCCCTCGTCTATCATTTCCTCGTGCGGAGTGGTGTCATGTCCGATTTGTTTGCCCCCTTTGCCTTGCCGGTTCGCACCTG
>JBGAVB010000030.1:0-13389 GCA_044228345.1 Anaerolineae bacterium
GCACATGCGTGAAAACAGAACGTGGTGGTGGCAAAAATACACCTTATACGATAATCCGAGCGCGACCCAGGTGACAGCGACGCTTTCTTTATCCCTGCCCGGCGTCGCCGTCCAAACGCAGCCCGTCGGGGTGCACGTGGCCATGGCTTCGAATACCGACTATGCCCAAAATCCCGATCATCACGTGCGCGCCTACCTGAACGACACGTCTGCCATCGTGGACGAACGCCAGTGGAACGGTCGTGACCCCATCGAATTGGCCGGCACAACGGCGAGCGGCAACCTGTTGCCTGGCGCCAATACGCTCTCGCTGCGCGCCGTCTTTGATATGGGCACCCAGTACGCATACGACATTTATTACCTGGATTGGGTTGAGATTACCTACGACCGTCTCTACGCCGCGGAAAACGGCGAGCTCTATTTTAGCCCCACAACCGCCGACGCCTGGCGCTTCAGCATTGGTGGATTCACCACGCCAGCCCGCGCCTTCGACATCACCAATCCAAGCAGCCCGGTGCGCCTGCTCAACAGCCAGTTGAACGGCGGACAGCTCGTCTTGCAAGACACCGCCGGCCCCAGCACGCGTTTCTACGCCGTGGGCGATAACGCGCTGCGCACCCCAACGGCCATTCAACGCTACGCCGGCCCAACGATGGACCTGCGCGCCACCAATCAGCGCGCCGACTACTTGATCATTGCGCATGCCAACTTCATGAACGCGGTGCAGCCATTGGCCCAATTCCGCACCAGCCAGGGCATGGTCGTCAAAGTCGTTGATGTGGCCTGGCTGTACGATCAGTTCAATGCGGGCATCCTCGATCCCCAGGCGATCAAGAATTTCATTGACTATGCCTATCATCAGTGGGGAGGCCCGGCGCCCAGCTTTGTTCTGCTGGTCGGAGATGCCAATTTCAACCCCATGGGGTACAATCAAACCTACTACGGCCCGTGGGAACAGACCTATGTCCCCACCTTCAATCTGGTCATTGACCCTTACACAGGCGAAGTCGCGGTTGACAACGAGTTCGTCACCGTGAGCGGAAACGACATCCTGCCTGATCTTTACATCGGGCGGATGCCGGCGCAGACGGCGGCCCAGGTCACGACGATGGTGAACAAGACCATCGGCTATGAGCGCACAACCCCGCCGGCAGACTGGCGCCAGCACAGCCTGTTCGTGGCCGACAACTACTTGAGCGCCACCGGCGCGCCTGATCCAGCCGGCAACTTCGAGCAGATCATCCAAAGCGTGATTGACGATTCAATCCCCAACTGGTACGCCATTGATCGCGTCTACTACGATCCCTATCCAAACCGGCCGCCGGACTCGTGGCGCTACCCCACGATTCCCCAAGCGCGCGACGCGGTGGCGGCCGCCATCAACAACGGCGCCCTGTTCACGAACTATGTCGGCCATGCCACCATTGATAAATGGGCTGAGAATCTGTGGACGACCGACGACGTCCCGTTGCTCAACAATCTCGATCGCCTGACGATTGGCCTCTCCATGGACTGCCTGGATGGCTACTTCGACTGGCCCAATCGGCCAAGCCTGGCTGAGACCATGGTGGAGTATGCCAACGGCGGCACCGTAGCTCACTGGGCGCCCACGGGACTGGGCGTTGTGAATGGGCATGACGTCCTGCACAAAGGCTTCTTCAGCGCCATCAACAGCAGTGGGATCAAATTCTTCGGCGGCGCCGTGACCGTTGGCCGCTTGAACCTGGCTGCCCAGGGTGGTTTCCCTGACCTGGTGCAAACCTTCATGATGTTCGGCGACCCCGCCTTGCGTTTTGTCGCGCCGGCGTCGCCGCAGGAACTGAGGGTCAGCCTGAGCAGCACGCCGGGCGATGTCGTAGGGATCGGCAGCGCGGTGACCTACCAGATTCGCTACGCCAACAACGGCAGCGTGGCCGCGGCCAACGCCACCCTCAACTTCACGCTGCCGGCTGGCCTGATCGGCGCCAACTACAGCTTCAGCGGGCCTGCCATCTCCTTGCGCGCAGGATCCACCTACATCTGGGACATTCCTTCCATTCCCATCGGCGCGACCGGCATCATCACCGTGCAGGCCCAGGTCAATCCGGCCATCACGGCCAACCAGGCGCCTATCATTACCACGGCCACGCTGCGCAATCGTTGGACCGAGCCAAACATCACCAATAACAGCGCCCGTGTCAGGCTCGATGTGCTCCTGGCCGATCGCTATGAGGCCGATGACACGCAGGCCACCGCGGCTGCTCTTCCGGGCATCGGCCTGCCCATGCGCCACACGCTGCACACGAATGCCGATGTAGACTGGATTTGGTTCGACGCCCAGGCCAATCAGCGTTACTTCCTCCACACCGGTCAATTGACCGGCAGCGGCGACACGGTGCTCACCCTCTTCGCGGCCAATGGCGCGCAATTGGGCCAGAATAACGATTTCATCGCCGGCGTGCGTTGGTCAGGCCTGTTGTGGACAGCGCCCAGCACGGGGCGATATTATGTGCGCATCGCTGCGCAAGGCGCTCCCGGCCCGTTTGCGTATGACGTAACCGTGGATTGGCAGAAGCAGGTCTTCGTGCCCGCGTTCCACAAGTGAGCAAAAAAGGATGGCGATTCGACTATGACCTCAGATCCCGAACGTAGGCGCGAACTGGCGCTCGACCTGCTGCGCGATCATCTGGCTCACGATGGTCAACTGCGCTTCGAGGTCGTGGGCGAATGTATGGCGCCATTGATCGAAATCGGCGATGAGGTCGGCGAGGCTGCCAGGCCCACCGACCTGCACGTCGGCGACATTCTCTTGTTCGACGAGAACGGCCATTTCTACACGCATCGGCTGCTGGCCCCGCCCGCGCCCGCGCCAGGAACCTGGCGGCTGCAAACGCGCGGCGACCGCTCGCCCCTGCGCGACCATCCGTGGGACGCAGGCCAACTCATCGGCCGCGTCGTGGCCGTGTATAAGCCTGGCGGCCGCCAGGTCAGCCTGACCACCGGTTACTGGCCGTTGTTCAACCGGGTGGTCGGGCATCTATCGCACATCGAAGTTGCGCTGCTTACCCGAGGCGAGCGCCTGCGTCGTCGCATCTTCGGCGCCAGGTCAACCCCTTTGGGCTCCTGGTTGCGCCGCCTGCTGGCTGCCCCCGGACGGATTGTTGTGCATTTATTTGCGCGAAGGTCATAAACATCTTTGTTGAGGTCTAATTTACTGTTATGAATCACCGCCTTCTCAGATCTGCGGCAAACCAACGCACGCCAATGGCATTCTGGTCGTTGTTCGGGCTGCTGTGTGTGGTCATCGTTTTTGCGGCTGCTCCAGCCTTCGCGGCTGAGCCATCCAGCGTCACCCTGTCATCATTCACGGCCCAAACCCAGGGCAACACCATCGTTGTCACTTGGGTCACAGAGACCGAAAACGATATCTACAACTTTATCTTGTACCGCAACACATCGGCGCAGGAGGCGCAGCCGTCTGTCACTGTCTGCACACGGCCGCCACAAGGCAGCGGCATCAGCGGCGCAACTTACAACTGCACCGATGATCTGCCAGGCCTAACCCCCGGCACCGCGTATTACTATTGGCTGGCTGAGTTCAACGCTAACGGTCAGCCGATCTTCCATCGGACCGAAACTCCCACCTACTTCCAGGGCACGCCCACGGCGACCCCCACCGTGCCGCCCGATGCGACCAGCACCCCCACGCCGACGCTGACGCCGACATCGGAGTTTACGGCCACGCCCACGCCAACCGCCACCGTGACGGCCACGCGCATTCCTACGCAAGCCGTGACGAACACGCCCACAACCGCCGCAGCGACGAATACGCCGACGACGCCGCCGACGAATACGCCGATCCCGCCGCCCACCAACACCCCGATCCCACCAACAGCCATACCGACAACGCCAGCGGTTCCGGCCACAAACACGCCCGTGCGCGTCACGCCCACAGCCGCGGCCGCATCGCCCACGGCGGTGGCGACGCTGACTCCGGCGCCTGGCATCACCGCCACGCCGACGGCAACGTTCTTACCCAATCAACCGACGCCAACGCTCACTCCGACGGAGACCATCTCGGCGACGGCCACCTTGCCCAGCGAACCGCCTACGGCCGCGCCAGCGGGTGGAACAGCCGAAGCGCCGCTGCCCGGCACGCCCACACGGTTAGCTCCCCGCGTGCGCCCTGACGCCACCGCCACGCCTGGCGTCAACGGCGCGGCGCGCAACACGGCCGCCACCGGATTGCTCCTCTGCCTGGGAGGCGGCGCTGTTGTGGGTGCAGGACTGCTGGGAATCCTGGGCTTTGTCCTTTGGCGCCGACAGAGCGCCAGCAAGAACGATCCATCGTCATGACAATTCACTCACCGTTCAGAAGACGCCTACTGAGCCTGATGCTGGCGCTGGCGGCCACCGTTCTGCTGGCGGCCTGCAATGAGCCGTCTCCGCCAGCCGTGGGCGCGGGCGTGTACAAGATTCGCATCGAACGTGATGGCGTGTACCGGTTGACACGCGCGCAGTTTCCCGGCCTGACCGCTGAGGAATTCACGGCTGATCGCCTGACCCTGACCCGGAACAACGCCGCGGTGCCTTTCACCATGCTTGGCGAAGGCGCCGACAAAGTGCTCTTTTTCTACGGGCAAGGGCTGACTGATGATTATGCCGACTATGAGATCTACTGGCTGCGCGTGCAATCGGCGGATACTGATAAACCCAGCGGCCCGCAGTTGACCTCACGCGCAGTGCGCGCCATGACGGCGACGCCTGTTGTCGCAACCGTCGCCACCGTGCGCGCAGAAGAGGATCGGATCTATGTGCCCAAAGGCCCGCCGGCCGGCGAACACTGGCAGTGGCAGCAGCTGCGCGCGCCGATCACAACGACGGTGACGATCAACATCGAGCAGATGGTGGACATCTCCAGCACGCTGCGCGTCGCGTTATGGGCCAGCACGCAAACCAACGACAACCCCGATCATCATATGCGCCTGCTGCTGAACGATCAGCAGGTGGCGGATGAAGCGTGGGATGGCGCGGGCCGCCACGTCATCAGCGCGACCCTCAGCGCTGGCCTGCTGCGCGAAGGCGCCAACACGGTGACCATTGCCGCGCCCGGCGATACCGGCGCGGTCGTGGACAGCGCCGTGCTCGATTGGGTGGAAATCAGCTACCTGCGCAAGATGACCGTCGCAGGCGACCAGGTTGCCTGGCAGGCTGAGGCTGGCCAGGCCGACTTCAAGCTGACCGGCTTCACCACCGATAACCTGCTGCTGTGGGATGTGAGCGAGCCGCTGACGCCTACGCTGCTCACGGGGTTCACCACGGCGAAGAACGAGGACGGCTTTGCGCTGCGTTTTCATGACGACGGCGCAAGCGGCAGCCGGCGTTATCTGGCCGTAGCGCCGGCGCGCGCGCTGACGCCAGCCGCGGTGACGCCGTGGCAAGGCAAGGACCTGCGGCAGGAAGCGGCCGGCGCGGATTACATCATCATCACGCCAGCCGAATTTGCCGCCGGCATCCAGCCCCTGGTTGAGCAGCGGCAAGCCGACGGTCTGCGCGTGCTGGTTACCAACCGCGACGATGTTTTTGACAGCTTCGGCAATGGCCGCCCTAGCCCGATCGCAATTCGTGATTTCTTGCGCGACGCCTATGACCGCTTGCCGGCGCCTGCGCCGCGCTTCGTGCTCTTGGTGGGCGATGCCAGCTACGATTACCGCGATCGCCTCAACGGCAAGTTCAAGAATTGGCTCCCCACCTATCTCCTGGACACGACCTATGTGGGAGAGACCGCCAGCGATAACTGGCTTGTCAGTTTCGGCGGCGTGGATGACTATCGGCCCAGCATGGCGATTGGCCGTCTGCCTGCCCAAAACCTGGAACAACTGCAAGCGATGGTGAAGAAAACCCTGGCGTATGAAAAAGCGCCCCCAAGCGGCGATTGGCGTCGCCGCGTGCTGCTTGTGGCCGATGATGATGACGCCGCTTTTGCGCAGATGTCGGACACACTGGCCACCGATTATCTGTCCAAAACCTACACGATTGATAAGGTGTACATTGGACAAACGCCGGACGCCCATGCCGCGGTCCTCAAAGCCTTCAATGAAGGCGTCAGCCTGGTCAACTACGTGGGGCACGGCAGTCTGGATGTCTGGGGAGCGGAGAAGGTGCTGCAGGGCGCGGACATGGCGAAGCTGACCGGCAACGGCGGGCGCTCGCCGCTGCTTGTCACGATGACCTGCCTGACCGGCTTTTTCCATCACCCGACCGCCGATTCGCTGGGCGAAGTGCTGCTGCGCGCGCCAGACAAGGGCATTGTGGCGGCGTTGGTGCCCACGAGTGAGTCGGTGACGGCGCAACAAGAGCCGCTGGCGGATGCCTTCTACCGCGAACTGCTTACGGTGGAGGGCGCCACCGTGGGCGAAGCGATGATGCGCGCCAAGCAATCTATGCCTGACAACGGCAAAGCCTATCGCGACGTGATGGAGACGTTCAACCTGTTGGGAGACCCGGCGCTGCGCCTGGTGAAGTCGGCGACAGAGACGGCAAGCCAGTAAGGCAACAGGCAACATCTTGCGGCCGTCTTGCCAGAATTGCCGTATGGACTGGGCGACGCCCACGTGGTAGGCCGCTAGTAATGCGCCAGGCTGCCGTCAGTCTTAGCCCACCGCACGGCTTGCTTGAAGGTGAAGAGGCTGAGCGGCACCAGGATCACGCAGAAAACGACCAACGCGCCGATGTCAGGCAGGAGAACCGACCAGGATGCGTTGTTGAGCAGCGCATGGCGCATGGCGCGCAGCGCGTAGGTGACTGGAATAAGCGCGGCGCAGAATTGCAGCCACGATGGCAGCAGTTCGACCGGGTAGTAAACCCCGCCCAGCAAGAGGCCGATTCCGCCCACCAGGGTGGTCACCGGGTCGCCGCGCTTTGTGACCATGATGAAACTGGCGGCCATGATGCCGAGGCCGCTGAAAGCCACAATGGTCAATATCAGCACGACCAGCGCGCCGAGATAGTTGCCATTGCCCAAATTAGCGCCGAATACAAACATGCCCAGCAGCAGATAGATCAACACACGCAGCGTGGTGAACAAATAGTCCCACAAACAAGACGAAATGATGATCGTGGGCAGGTCAGTAGGGGTGAGCAGCATGGCCTCCAGGGTGCCGGTAATCTGCGCATCGCGCAGGTTTTTGGCGAAGCCGGAGATGGCAACCGTAAAATAGAGACTGAAGGCCACACCGATCAGGACGAAGGCGAAATAATCGCCGTTATACGCAGCCAACGACGGCTGGTTTCCGCCGTCCACGAGGCGAGCGAGAAAATAGAACATGAAGACATTGAGAAAGATGCCGACCAATTGCAGCAAGAAGGCCAGCTTGTAGCTCAGTTCAATCGTATAGTCCCGGTATAGAAACCAGCCAGCCTTGCCCAAACGCTGTCCAATCGCCGGCGGTAGACGCAGAGCCAGGTTATTCATGAGTTTGTTCCTGTGTCAGTGTGACGAACAGTTCTTCGAGGGAAACTTCTTCATGCTGCACGGCCCGGATGCGCCCGCCCGCCGTGACGATACGCGTGATGGCATCTGAAAGAAGATAATCGTCGGCCGCAGTGAGCACCAGGTTCACCACGCCATCGTCGAAGGCTTCCTGGCGCAGGGTGGGCACCTGCTCGCTCAAACGGTCCACCTGCGCGGCCGTTAGATCGGCCACGGCGAGATGGTAGCGATGACGCGCTTGCAGCGATTCGCGTAGGTCAGCCAGGGTGCCGACGGCTTGTAGACGTCCCTTGTGCATGATCCCCACGCGCTGGCACAGCTTGGCCGCTTCGTCCAGGCGATGGGTCGTTAGAAAGATGGTCATGCCCTCGTGCGCCTGCAATTCATCCTGAATGAGGGTATGCAGTTGGCGCGTGGAATTCGGGTCCAGGCTGCGGGTTGGCTCATCCAAGAACAAAATGCGCGGGCGGTGCAGAATGGCGCGGGCAATACTCAATCGCTGGCGCATGCCGCTGGAATAGGTCTGAAACGAAGCATCGCCCACCGCGCTCAACCCCAACTGCGCCAGCACTTCGGTGACGCGCGGGGCAATTTGATGGCGGGGGAGGTTGCACAACGCGGCAAAGAATTCCAGGTTCTGGCGGCCGCTGAGGCGCCAGTAAAAACTGCGCTCATCGCCGGTGGACATGCCCACCTGATCGCGCACACGATCAGACTGCGCCAGGTCAAAGCCGCCCACGCGGGCGCTGCCGCTCGTGGGCAAAATGAGCGTGCAAAGCAGCTTGACCAGGGTGGTCTTACCGGCGCCATTGGGGCCAAGCAGGCCAAACAACTCGCCTTCCTGGACATCCAGGTTGATGTGACTGACGGCTTCCGGCATTACAGTGGAACGCTGGCGCAGCCAGCGCCACATGCGGTTGGTCTCTGGATAGCGTTTACTCAGATTGTGTATTTCAATCGCCAGGGTCAAATGGTATTCTCCCGCAGGTGCGTGTCTCGGCTGCGTCTGCCGGTTGGGGGGGCGCTGCACAGGCCCAAGTATACTGGTATCGGGAAGCCTGTCAAAGCCCCCGCACTTGGGTTGAGTCTTTGGGCGAATGTGCAAGTTGTGTTAAACTCAGTTACACTACGTGCGAAATCGCACACACAGGCGGCAAGCGGGAAAAGCCAGGTCGCTTCCGATCAAGGAAAAAGACGCAGTACGCACCCGCTGCCCTAAGACATAAAAATCACGACGAGACGCTTACACGATGAATATCGGCATTATTGGGTTACCAAGCAGTGGCAAGACAACCATTTTCAACGCCTTGACGCGTGGACAGGCCGAAACAGGCACTTATCACGCTGGCACGTTCAATGTCAACATGGGGGCGGTCAGCGTCCCTGACGCGCGCGTCGATACGCTGAGCGCCATGTATAAGCCGCGCAAAACCGTCTATGCCCAGGTGCAGTTCAAAGACCTGGCTGGGATCGAGGGCGGCAGCAATAAGGGCAGCGCATTGAGCGGCCGCTTGCTCAATGAACTCAGCGGCAACGACGCCTTGCTGCATGTCGTACGAGCGTTCACCAACCTGTCGGTGCCGCACCCGAATGGCACGGTCAACCCGGGGCGCGACTACGAAGCGATGGAGACCGAGCTGATTTTGTCAGACATGGCGGTGATCGAGAAACGCCTGGAGCGCCTGCGCAAAGAGCGCACACGGAGCGAACAGCCGATGGAGCTTCCGCTCATGGAGCGACTGTATGCGCACCTGGAAGAGCAAAAACCTCTCCGCGACATTGATTTAACGAGTGATGAAGAACGGCTGCTGCGCAGTTACGGCCTGCTCAGCCTCAAGCCGATGGTGGTCGTGCTCAATGTCAATGATGATGCTGATAACACGGGAGCAGAGCAGCAGCTCGCCGCTCATCTGAGCCGGGCCATTTTGTTGCAGCTGCGCGGTAAATTGGAGATGGAGCTGGCCCAGATGGATGTGGCGGATGCAGCCGTTTTCCTGGAGGAATTTGGGCTGAGCGAGCCAGGCTTGGACCGCGTCATCCGCGCCAGCTATGATCTGCTCGGCGTGCAGTCCTTTTTCACCGTGGGCGAGGATGAGGTGCGCGCCTGGACCGTCAGGCGCGGCGCGCCGGCGGTGGAGGCCGCGGGCGTGATCCATTCCGACCTGGCCAAAGGCTTCATCCGCGCCGAAGTCGTATCGTACCAGGATTTGGTCGCCACCGGCTCCATCCCGGAGGCGCGTCGGGTCGGTAAGTTCCGCCTGGAAGGCCGTGATTACGTCGTGAAGGATGGCGACATCTTGCACGTGCGCTTCAATCTATAGGCGCCGCGCGCCCTACGGCGTCATGATCGCCATGTACGCCGCCGGATTGGCCTCGCGTAAGTGGTTGAGGAGATTCTGCACCTGCGCGGGCTTTCCTTCGACATAGTGGATCAAGCGCTGAATCCGTTGCGTCTGGCTCATCGCAGAAACAAACTGGTTGTAAACAGGGCGGTAATAATCGAAGCAGAAAATTTCGAACTCATCCGCGGTGAACGCAGCCTCGATGAGGCGGCGCAGCTGCGCAGACCCTGGCGCAGTCGGCGGGCTGGGGGACGCTGCGGCAGACGCTTCATCTGTCTCTCGCCTGGCGATCTCTGATTCTAACTCGCTGACGTGCGTGCGGACGTAACGCAGCTGATTACGCAGTTCCAGGCTTGCGAATTCTTCGCCCCCGACAAGGGCGGCTGTTTGCAGCAGAAAAGCCAGGTTCTCGCGCTGCTGCAGCAGCAGCGCGCGCAGCATCTCCAGGTTAAAATGTCGAAGATCGGATGCAGGCATGAATAACTCCAATGAGATCAAGAACGACATGCCAATGTGTGTAACCAAGCCGTATGGCAATCCTATTTTAACCGACATGCGGGCCAACGTCAACCATGCTTCGGTGTTTGACTCAATGGTGTTTGTCTTCCCACGCTTGGACGATGGGGTCTCCCTGCTATGATCTATCCAGATTTATTGTACGATCGGCTGCTCACCGGGGCTTGGGGTAGACCGGTTGAACCGGAGGTAGTGCTATGAATGCCGTTGTAATGGCAGGCGGGGAAGGTTCTCGTTTGCGGCCTTTGACGGTTGGCCGCCCGAAACCGATGGTGCCCGTGGTGAACAAGCCAGTCATGCAGCACATCTTGGAATTGCTCAAGCGCCACGGTTATACCGACGTGGTGGTGACGTTGCAGTACATGGCCGACTACATTCAGGACTATTTTGGCAACGGTCAGACTTACGGCGTGAAAATCCAATACGCCGTAGAGGAAGCGCCGCTGGGCACAGCCGGCAGTGTGCGCAATGCCAGTGCGCAGCTGGACAAAACCGATCCCATCCTGGTCATCAGCGGCGACGCGTTGACGGACTTCGACCTGCCGCGCATCGTGGAATGGCACCGCCAACGGAAGGCCCTTGCCACCATGGTGCTTTACCGCGTGCCCAACCCGTTGGAGTATGGCGTCATTGTGACCGACGATGAAGGCCGCGTCACGCGTCTGCACGAGAAACCAAGTTGGGGCGAGGTCATCTCTGACACGGTCAACACGGGCATCTATGTGTTCGATCCATCCATCCTTGATCTGATTGAGCCAGGGCGCAGCGTTGACTGGAGCAAAGACATCTTCCCACTCTTGCTCGAAAAGGGCGCGCCGCTCTACGGCTATGTCGCTGAAGGCTATTGGTGCGACATCGGCAACCTGACCGAATATCGTCGCGCCTCGGCCGATGTCCTCACCGGACAGGTTCGGCTTGGCCCGCTGGGTCATTACCACGGCGGCGGCGTCTGGACCGGCGACAACGTCGAAATTGCACCCGATGCCCAGCTCATCGGCCCGATCTACCTGGGCAATGAGGTCAAGATCAAAGGCGGGGCGGTCATTCACGGCCCCACTTCGATTCGCGATTACACCATCGTGGACAACCGCGCGCAGGTGGATCGCAGCCTGGTTTGGCGCAACTGCTACATTGGCGAAGGCGCCGAACTGCGGGGCACCATTGTCTGTCGCCAATCTACCATGAAAGCCAAAAGCGTGCTCTATGAAGGCAGTGTGATTGGCGATGGCTGCGTCATCGGCCAGGGCGCGGTCATCCACAGCAACGTCAAACTGTGGCCCGGCAAAGAGGTGGAGGCAGGCGCCACGGTCAAATCGTCCATCATCTGGGGAAGCCAGGGGCGGCGGATTCTATTTGGTCGTTTTGGCGTAACCGGCGTGGTCAACGTGGATCTGACGCCCGATTTCTGCGCACGGCTTGGATCGGCCTTTGGCGCCACGCTGCCCAAAGGCGCGTACGTCACCATCAACCGCGATCCGCACCGCAGCCCGCGCATGTTGAAGCGCGCCATTATCTCTGGCTTGCCCTCGTCTGGCGTCAACGTCTGGGACCTGGGCAATGTACCAATACCGGTGGCGCGCTACTTTACCCGCGTCACCGAAGCGCTGGGCGGCGTGCATGTGCGCCTGTCGCCGCATGATCAGCGCGTGGTTGATGTGCGATTCATAGATGCCAACGGCCTGAATCTGAGCAAAGAGAGCGAACGCAATATCGAACGCATCTACTTCCGCGAGGATTTTCGCCGCGCCTACATGGACGACATTGGCAGCATCGAGTACCCGAACCTGGTCACGGAACGCTATGCCACGGGCTTTATGCAGGCGTTGAATGTGGAGGCCATCCGCCATGCTCGCTTCAAGATCGTGGTTGACTATGCCCATTCGCCCAACACGGATGTCTTGCCGCCCCTCTTGGCTAAACTCAATGTGGATGTCGTGCCGCTCAACGCGCGCGTCGATGCGTTGAAAATTGCCATGCAGCAGGATGAATTTGACGCAAATCTGCGCCAGCTTGCCATCATTGCCGGCGCGCTCAATACCAGCCTGGGCTTGCTGCTCAATGTGGCCGGCGAAAAAATCTTCCTCGTAGACAATCACGGTCACAGCCTTTCCGACACAACAACCGCAATGCTCATGGCAACCCTGGCCCTGCAGAGCAAAGGGGCTGGCACCATCGTGCTGCCGATTGACGCCTCCCATGCATTCGAATGCCTGGCCGATCAGCACGGGGGCAAAGTGACCCGCACGCGCGCCGATCTCCATGCGCTCATGATCGCGGCGCAGGAGCCAGGCGTCATTCTGGCAACCGACGGCGCGGGTAATTTCATCTTTCCAGAGTTCCAACCGGTTACCGACGGCTTGATGGCGACAGCCAAACTGCTGGAATTCCTGGCGACGCAGCAAGAACCGCTTTCTGACTTAGTGAGCAGCTTGCCAGAAATCAATATGGAGAGCCGGCGTGTGGCCTGCCCGTGGGAAATCAAAGGCAGTGTGATGCGACGCCTGACCGAAATTCATCACACCGGCGAGGCCCAGGAAGGCATCAAGCTGATATACGACGAGCGCGAATGGGTGCTCATCCGCCCCGATCCCGACTATCCTCATATCATCATCACGGCCGAGTCAACCTCCCCAGAAAAATTGGCGCATTTGCATGAGAAATTCCAGCTCGAAGTGCGACGCCTGCGCGACTTGACGGAATAGGCCGGTGTTTCCACCGGTCGTTGCCATCGGCCCTGTGCGCGTGGCCTGGTACAGCCTGCTCATGAGCGGCGGCCTGCTGGCCGCGCTGCTCTGGCTGGCTTGGGCTGACCCCGAGCAGCCGCGCCTGTCTGGTGTGCAGTTACATGCAGGGTCAGACCAACGGCCGTTGCGCCGCCAGTTGTTGCGCCTGACGGCCGGTTGGCCGGCTGCCCTGCGCCGCGCGCTGGATGACGGGCACCTGCGGCTGGCCGGCGCTTGGGCGACCGACCGCGACGTCGATGCCATGCTCGCCGGCCGCTCGGATCTGGTGGACCGGACCCTGACGACGCTGTGGCAGCGGACGACCCTTCCGGCCAGG